>CAJMRT010000046.1 GCA_905215855.1 uncultured bacterium | reverse complement strand
AAAAGGTATGGGTTCTACAAAGAACGGCCGTGACAGTGAATCAAAGCGTCTTGGCGTTAAGCGTGCAGACGGTCAGAAGGTTCTCGCAGGCAACATCCTTGTAAAGCAGAGAGGCACACATATTCACCCTGGTGAAAATGTAGGCAAAGGCTCTGACGATACACTGTTCGCAAAGATTGACGGTGTTGTAAGATTTGAGCGTGTCGGCAAAGACAGAAAGCGTGCAAGCGTTTATCCTGTTGAGCAGTAATCTCAAAATTTATGAGGGTGGATTTTAAATCCGCCCTTATTTTTTACATTTTTGTTTATACTAATAACAAACAAGTCTGAAAATCTTTACATTTGTACTGATAATTTTGAACAGCAAAACTGTTACGGAGAAAAATATGTTTGTAGATACAGCGAAAATTAAAATAAAAGCCGGTGACGGCGGTGACGGTGCCGTTTCGTTTCACCGTGAAAAATATGTAGCTGCAGGCGGTCCCGACGGTGGTGACGGCGGCAGAGGCGGCAACATTGTTTTTGTTGCTGATTCCAACCTTTCAACGCTTGCAGATTTCCGCTACAAAAGAAAATATGCCGCAAAAAAGGGTGAAAACGGCAGGGGCGGCAGATGCCGTGGTAAAAATGCCGAAGACCTCATCATCCGTGTTCCTGTCGGAACTGTTGTAAAAGAGGAGAACAGCGGAAGAATCCTTGCCGATGTTTCGGGTGATGAACCCTACATTGTTGCAAGAGGCGGTAAAGGCGGTTGGGGCAATCCGCACTTTGCAACCCCTGTCCGTCAGGTTCCCCGTTTTGCAAAACCGGGACTTCCGGGTGAAGAGTTTGATGTTGTTCTTGAACTCAAGCTCCTTGCCGATGTAGGTCTTGTAGGTTTCCCGAATGTCGGAAAAAGCACCCTTGTTTCCGTGGTTTCACAGGCAAAGCCTGAAATCGCAAACTATCACTTCACAACGATAACGCCCGTTCTCGGAGTTGTGTCAATGGGCGAGGGTTCGTCATTTGTTATGGCTGACATTCCCGGACTTATCGAGGGTGCATGGCAGGGTACAGGTCTTGGACATCAGTTCCTCCGCCATGTTGAGCGTTGCCGTATGCTCGTTCACATTGTTGATGTTTCTGGCAGTGAGGGCAGAGATCCGAAAGAGGATTTCATAACAATCAACAATGAGCTTGCAAAGTTCAATCCCGAGCTTGCAGAGCGTCCGATGGTTGTTGCAGGCAATAAGTGCGATATGGCAACCGATGAGCAAATTGCAGACTTCAAGAAGTTTGTTGAAGATCAGGGCTATGATTTCTTTCCGATTATGGCGGCAATCCGTTATGATGTTGATCCGCTTCTCAAAAAGATTCAGGAAATGCTTTCAAAGCTTCCGCCAATCACTCATTATGAGGCAGAGCCTGCCCCGATTGTGACCGTTGATGATTTTGATGACCATTCTGTCACAATCAAGAATGTAAACGGAATCTATACAGTTGAGGCTGACTGGTTGTTGCAGGTCATGAAGGGCATTAACTTTGACGATTACGAAAGCCTTAACTATTTCCAGAAAGTTCTCATAAACGGCGGTGTAATTGACGCACTCCGCAAAAAGGGCTGTTCCGACGGCGACACTGTTTCGATTTATGAGCTTGAATTTGACTTTATGGATTGATATTGCATAATACGGAGTTAATATGGAAAACACATCTGTTCATTCATTAGCCGATGAAATTTCTCCGCTTACACTTGCCTTTGTGGGTGACGGCGTCTATGACCTGCTTGTGCGTGAATACCTTGTTCGCAAGGCTAATCGCAGTGTCGGAGAACTCAATAAAATAAAGGTTTCGCTTGTAAACTGCAAAAGTCAGGCTCAGTTTGCCAAAATTCTAATGCCTGAACTGACCGAAAAGGAGCTTGCCGTTTACAAGCGAGGCAGAAATGCCGCGCCGAAATGTACTCCAAAAAACGGTTCTGTTGCCGATTATCACAGTGCAACAGGACTTGAAGCACTTTTCGGATACTTGCAGATTAATAAAGAATTTGACAGAATAAATCAGCTTTTTGAAATAATTATACATACTCGTTTCGGGGAGTGATTTTATGCAAACGAATTTAAAACCGAATTCCTGTCTTGCAAAGGCAGGAACACTATTTTTTGATTATCTTGTAATTTTCGCCGGAGCAGTTCTTTACGGCATATCGGTAGCAATGTTTACATCACCTAACAATGTTGCGCCCGGTGGACTTACCGGTGTGGCAACAATGCTCAACTATATGTTCTCGTTGCCAATCGGTATTATGATTTTTGTGATGAACATTCCGCTGTTTATTTGGGGATTTATCGAGAACGGAAAGGGTTTTCTTACAAGAACCCTTGTTGCAACGGCACTTGTGTCTGTTATGATTGATGTTCTTACGCCGATTTTGCCCGCATACACAGGTGACACAATCCTTGCGGCAGGCTTTGGCGGAGTTCTGAACGGTCTCGGACTCGGCCTTATCTTCTACCGAGGCGGTTCAACGGGCGGAACAGACATCATCGCCCTCAATCTTCACAAGCATTTTCCGTTCATTTCAACTGGTACAATAATTCTTGTGTCCGATATTCTCGTTCTTTTAATGGTATTTTTTGTATATCACAGCATTGAAAATGTACTCTATGCTTTGCTTGTAATTTTTATCAGCATAAAAGTAATTGATGCGGTGAGCTACGGTACTTCACGAGGCAACGGCAAATTGATGTTTGTTGTAACAGACAACTACAAAGAGGTCAGTATGGACATTATGAAGAACCTCAAGCGAGGTGTCACATATCTTGACGGCGAGGGCGCATACAGCGGAAAAGAAAAAAAGGTTATTATGTGTGCAGTCCGTCCGCAGGAAGTTTACAAAATAACTTCGGGAATCAAAAATGTTGACCCAAATGCCTTTATTATTGTAACAACAGCAGGTGCAATAAAGGGCAGAGGCTTTGTCAAAATAGATAACAACTGAAAAAGGCTCAATGTCAATAGTTGGGGTAACCCGAAAAAACAGAATATATGAGAATTACAAGTGGCAGCGAGTACTGCTTGCTATTGATAACCTTATGAGCGGTAAAACTCTTGCAAACCTCAATGGACTGTAAAAAACAGCCCGACAAAAACAAAAAGGCACATAACCGAAAAGAGTGACGGTTATGTGCCTTTTGCGGTTTATTTATCCTTATTGTTGCTGAATTATTTCTTAATCCAAAACCCATATGGGGTTTATTTTTTAACAAAAAAACATCAGCATCCCTGAAATATACCGCAAAATAATTGCTTTTTAAGAATAATGAAAATGCACGATATATTGACAAAATCTACAAAAAACACACTGTAACTTGTGCATAACATAAAACCCTGTTGTGAAAACGGCAAAACTAAATGTAAAAACAAACACAAAACTATCACATTAAACAAACACAATAAAATTATTGCAACCTAATTGAAAAAATCAATCTAAAATGGTATAATCTACTATAAAGAATATGGGTTAGTGTTCGCATTTTGACTGAAACAGGCTAAGGATACAATTTTCGGCTGAATTCCCGTTGTTTTTTGTAAATTAACTGCAAAATCCCGTGGCTTTGCCGATTATGTTTCACCGTTGGTCAGGCGGTAAAGGTCAACCCCGAACCTAACCAAAACCAAAATATTAGGTTATGGAGGTAATAATTATGAAAACAAAAATTTCTCATTTAGGCAGAAGCTCTGTTTCCGTCATCCTTGCGGTAATGATGCTCCTGTCAACAATGCTTATCGGCACTGTTTCAACAGTTAATGCAATAGGCGCTAATAGTAACCACATAGTTTCTAAAGGTGAAACGCTTTATCTTGATTTGTCAAATACTGGCGCTACAGGGGCAAACTTTTTTCAAAACAATTATATTGAAGGCAATGATTACTTTTATCCTTTGCCACCCGACAAGATAATTTCTGTAAAGTTAAGCCAAAATATTGACTTTTCTAATTATAGTTCAAGATTATACAGCATTAACAATGTAGGCACAAATAAGGAATGGTTTACTCAAAATAACGATAAAAATATACTTCCTTCAGAAGGTCAAAATATGGTTGTTGTAAGTGCTGATGGTAAGTCTTATACCTGGGGTACTTATTCTGCAACTGACCCTGTAGCAGAAAGTGTAACTCTCACAGCTAATCCTACATCAATTACAGAGGGGGGGGCATCAACTCTCACAGCTACACTTAAAAATAAGAATTCTTCTGGTGATGTAACTTATACTTTTACTGATGCAAGCGGTACTACAGTTGGCACAAAAATTACATCTGATTCTTATGCATCAATTCAAGTTAATCCTACGGCTACAACTACATATACAGTTACAGTTTCAGCGGATGGTTATTCTGATGTAACTGGCTCTACTACTGTGGCTATGCCTGAATCAACAACACTTAACTTCATGGTAAGAAGTGGTAATACGGATATTTCAAAGGGAGTATTTAAGAAGATTGGCAATGATGAATATATTCTTGATGTTACTTTTGACCAAACAGGTGACTATAGTTTTTATGTAAAAGATGATAAAGACAATATTTATTACAGGAACCAAACTGGCACTTTGGAAGATTTAATAAGTAATGTCACACTGTTCAAATATGGAACTAATAATGATGAACATTATGTTACGTTAAAAGTTGCTAACCCTGGTACTTATGGCATAAAGATGAAAGCGAGTGGTGCTAACTATTCTGTTTCGCTTTATAAGATTCCGGATACTTCTGTTACATACACCGTAAATTATGGTGTAAATGGTGGCAACGGTACTCTTACAGCAGATGGAGTTACTACAGGTTCTGCTGTAAATAGTGGCACAAAGGTCACCTTTACAGCACACCCAAACGAAGGCTACACAGTAGAGGGTTGGTACAGCGATGCTGACTGCACAAAAGCAATTACTGATGCCGGCAATAATACGTCTTATGAGGTAACAGTAAACGCAAATACCGATGTATATGTAAAATTTAAGTCTACCACTATTGATCCCGAGTACAGACTTACAGGTGATCTGTCAGCAATTGGCGGATGGAAAGGTTATGATAAAGCCTTAAAATTCGATACCGCTGAATCAGACGGTTCATATAGTAAAATAATTACTGTTACAGATGATGATGTAAATGTAAATAATCGTAAGTATTTTAAGCTGATTAAGTCGGAGAATGGTTCGGACAAATATTATGGTCCGGACAATAAATATGATATCATTAAGAGTAATTCATCAGGTACAGCGTATGACACATTCGCAGGTTCAGGTTCAGGTAAGGACTTCTATTTTAGCAAGGCAGGTACATACAAAATTCATTATTTTGTAAAGCCTAATAGTGCTGTACCAAGTATTTGGGTAGAGGAAAATACCACAAAATACAATGTTACTGTAGCAGAAAGTATAAAGTCAATTGCGTCTGTTGATAAGACAGAGGTTGCAAAAGGCGAAACGGTTACTGTTACTGCAACTCCTGGAACTGGCGAAGTTCTTGAATCAGTAACTGTTGTGAGTGCTAACAATACACAGGTTACAACAACCGTAAGTGGCAAAACCGCAACATTTACAATGCCTGATCAGGATGTTACCGTAACAGGTGTAACATTCCGTGAGGCAAAAAAATACACAGTAACATTCAGGTCAAGTGACAATACATTCGGTACTGTTTCTGCAACGAACGGAACAACTCCAATCAGTTCTTCCCCTGCAACAGTAACCGAGGGCGATGAAGTAACATTCACTGCAAAACCAGCCAATGGCTACGCTCTTTCCGGCTGGACTGTAAAGGTTAATGGTGAATCAGAAACTCGTACCGAACCTTCACTTTCTCTTAAGATTACAGCTGATACAACCGTAGTCGCTAACTTTAAAGTAGAAGATTCAGGTACAATCGTGAATGATATGTACTTTTTGTATGGTAGCAAGAACGACCCAAGAAATTGGGAAGGACAGCAGGGATATAAAAATACTGAATACGGAAAATACAATGTTTATAAAAAAGACGGAAAATATATAGTAACTCTTAATGAAAAACATTATAAAGAACTGTATTTTGCTTTTTCAAAGGATGATTCCTATGTTAATATGGAGCCAAATACAGGTCTCAAAGCTGTAAATTCAGATAATCCTAAAGGCTTAAGTCTTGTCGACGCTAAAAAACCGGACTATTATGTGGGATCGGTTAAATATTTATTCGGTAAAATGAGCATTGTAGGTGAAAATTCTGAATATATCGGAGATATAAAAATCATCTACGACCCGACTGCTAATACATATACGGTAAAAGCTACCAAAGATAGTGTTTCTGATACAACCGTAAATATTGTTGGTAAAGACGGTACGGTTCGAAAGGATTATTACGGTAAGACAACATCTGCCTTGGGTGATACTACACTTAAAGTAACTTCACCGGACGGTACTACTACTATTACTGCAATTGATTCATGTAATTTTGACGGTCATTCTCAGGGCGTTACTGCTAAGAAAGTTCCTTATGGCTCAACAGTAACCGTTACAACCAAAATTAAACCTGATGCAACCTTTGCAGGTCACAGTGGCAGTGATTACTATGTTAAGGGATTCAGTATCAACGGTTTTACAGGCGGAGTACTTACACAAAAAGAGGGCAGTTCACATGAAGGCGATGTGTACGAATACACCTTTACTGTAAAAGAAGATGTTTATGCTGCTGCATCCACGATTGAAATTACTCCTATATATTTTCTTAAGAATGATTCTGACTGCATTACATTCTATGTAGAAAACTTTATGGAAGCTAAAGCTAAATGGGGTGACACAATCGCATGCTATGCCTATTACAGCAATGGGGATGCTCTTGGCGGTTATCCGGGACAGCCGATGGTCAATGCAGAAGGTAGTATATATATGCAGATTCCAAAGCATATAGGTGATGATCAATCTAATGTTGTTAAAGGTATTACACTCAATAACTATGTATGGGATTTTGTTCATGTATCAGGTGATGATGGAGTCAGAAAATCAAAGAACTGCCAGACATATGACTATGATGACTTTAAATATCTTGCAAATATGTCACAGGTAAATAGCAGTGATTCTGTCGCTAATATTAAGAATATCGTATATCGTTTTAAGTATCATACTTATAATAATACTTCGGCTGATGCCGGTAATGTTCCTAATGATACATTGAAAGCAACAACAGTTGATAATACTAAATATGAAGTGTTTGTCGATTATTATGATAAACCGACAGATATATTTGGTACAGTCATTAAGAATAGTGATAATGTAACAGTTGATACAGTAAAAGATCAAGAGGAATATTTGACAATTGTTTCTGACGGTTATGTTAACTATTACAAAGAAACTAAAAATTATCTCGGTCAATATGCCACAAAGTGGTATATTTACAATAAACTAGGTCAAAAAGTCGCAGCACTTCCTCCGTCAGCACTTTTGTATGGTCTTACAAAATCATCAGATGAACTCCAAAACCTTGTTAATCATGGTGCAGTTCCGACAGATTTTATGAGTGATTCCGGTGCAAGTACAGAGGTTATTTCAGGTTATTGGACTTCATTTAAATCGCTGTATACCGCTTATGCAGGTAAGTATGCTATAATTAACTATGAGTCAGCTATCCATTCAAGTGGCAGAGATAATGCTGATGTTCAGCCAGGTGAGCGTTGCGACGGTCGTTGGTACTATTCAGTTGATAAAGCTAAAATTACAGGTGATATCAAAATTGAATATGCCGATACCCTCGACAGCTTTACTACAATGACAGGTGTTAATACAGATACATTTATTGAGGGCACAGCTACAGGTACAAATACAGCTGCAGAAGCTTACTTTACTGCACCTATAGTTTCATCTTCAGATAAGCCGACCCATGTGGAAACAACCTCTGATAACTCTGAGAACTTCAAGTTTACAGTTGGTGCAACAAGTTCAACAACAAATGGTTACACTTTCGTTGGTTGGTATCGTTTGATTGATGATACTTATAAGGCTGTTAATGACCCGTCTGAACTTAACAAGATTACAGGACAGGTAGCTCGAAATGCTAATGTTGTTTTGGTTGCTCGTTATATCAAAACTTCGGGCGGTTCAATGACCTTCCACCATTCATTGTACACCGGAGAAAATGCAGGCGGTGGTAAAGCCACTACCGAAATTCAGGTTGTTGTAAAATCAAGTGATGGTAAAGAGTACTACAACTCAGGTATAATTGATTCTACTGCTTCAATTGATAAAAAAACTATTAGTGATATAGTTACTGGTCAGCAAGATGCTAAAATTACTGTTACTCTTTACACAACAACAAAGAACCTTTATAATTTCAATGGTTACTATTCTGCTGAAAACACAACAGATATAACTGCTTTTAAACCTACTTCTACACCAATTGTTAGCGGAGACAGAAAAAATGGTCTTGTAACTAAATTAGAATATACGTTCTCGTTTAATGAGTACTATAAGGCACATGAGGATACTCTTATTGGTGAGAATGCGGGAACAGTATACTATAATTTCTATTCTGACATTACTTCTATTAAAGTACCGTATAAGGTTCAGTTCTCTTACACTGACAGAATGGGTGAACAAAAGTATTACAACAAGGCTGGTTATGTTGATCCCGAAAACACTTCATCATACACATTTGATGAGAATGCTACTAATGGTGAAGGTGTAGAATCACATTCTGTAAAGGTAACTCTTACAGATAGCTTTATCCTTTCTCTTGCACCGTATGAGTCAAACTTTACAAAGAATCTTACTTGGGATAAACCTACAGATTCTATGCCTTTTGATTCATCAGTTAGTAAGTCAATAGCTTCAGCTGTTGTTAATTCAACTCAGTCAGACAAAAAAATCCACCTTGGTGTTTTCCTTGATAGGGATACTAAAAAACCTACTTCTTATAATAACGAAAACGGTCATTTTGAATTTTTCACAAGAAATAATTCACCTGAATTACCTTACGGTTCAGTATTCTATACAGAAAAAACTGACGGAACTTATGAGTATGATATCACTGCTCCGAAAACATATAAAGATAAAAGTGGTGAAGAACTTCAGTTTATGTATTGGGCAATCTACTCCGATCCGGAATGTGAGAATCTTGTTATTAAAGCATACAACAGTGAAGGACATTTCAGCTATGTAGCGTATGATAACTGTTGGATAGTTCCTGTTTATGGAAAAAGCTCAACTCCAGTTGCATCTGTTAAGGAAGTTTCTACTTCAACTCAGTTTATGGAAGTAACAAGAAATCAGTGGACAGCAAAAACAGATTCCGCTTTTGCCGGATTTGACGCTGATAGTATGAATACACTTGATACAAATAAAGATTTTATTAAGGGTAACGATGAAGACAAGCTTTACGCTGACTTTGTACTTAACTTCTTCTATAACGGCAAACAGCTTAGTGTATTTGATCCTGACAGCAGTAAGGTTCAGACAGGTATTGTGATGCAGAAGTTAAAGTTAGAAAACGATTCCATTGGTGTAGGTTACAATACTGATATGAAGTACTACGCTAATAAGTACATCAATGATCTTCCTGCAGCAGCTGAAGATGCTAAAAATAAAATTTTGACAGGTAAATCAAGTATCGAGTCGCTCACAAAACAGATTAATAATGATAGACTTGATAACAAGAACAGACTTCAGTATTATGCTCGTTTCAATAATACCGAAACTAATGCAAATTGTGTTTATAGAGTTTACACTTATATTAAGTATGTTAATGAATCAAATGATACTGTTGTTGAACTTGGTGATCCTATCTACTTTACACTCTATGATGTTGCGAACGCAACCGTTTGATTTTAAATTTATTGTGTGCAACAGACAATACTGTTGCACACATAAAATTTAGGAAGGAGTTATTTATGAAAAAAGAGTATTCTTCTCCTGAATTTGAATTAGTAAAATTTAAATTCGAGGATATAATTTTGACCGGTAGTCTTGATGATACTCCTGAGGCTACTAAGAGTGATGGTGACGATTGGGGGTAATGATATGAAAAAAACATATTGTTTAAAATCCCTAAAACGCTTTTCCGGATTGTTATTATCTGTATTTTTGATTATTATTTCTACATTTCAAATTTCTGCGGCTTCATATGAAACCGGCGGCTTTGTATATTCTGTTTCCGACGGTAATGCGAGCGTAACCGGATATAAAGGTGATAAGACCGATATTGTTCTTCCGCTTAAGCTTCAAAGCTGGTCTGTATCGGAAATTTCTGATTTTGCCTTTGTGGGAAAGACCGCAATAACATCGGTCAGGCTTGACGAAGCAAGATATCTTAGAAGAATCGGTACTGATTCTTTTTACGGTTGTACTTCACTTGAATCAATTTCAATTCCTATCTGGGTGAGAGATTTTGGCTCTGCCGTGTTTCAGAATTGCACAAGTTTGAAATCTGTTACCTTTAACTGTGTGCCGAGTAAAATTACCGATCAGATGTTCTACAATTGTACTTCTTTAGACAAGGTATATTTACCTGCCGGTACAAGTGCGATTGGTAAGAGTGCTTTTGCTGAATGTGCATCACTGTCAGAGGTGTTTATTCCTACATCCGTGACTTCTATTGCTTCTAACGCTTTCAGAAACTCTCCGAATGTAACAATCAAGGGCAGTTACGGTTCTTATGCAGAAGAATACGCAAAGGCTAACAATATTCCGTTTAACGGCATTTCTAACTATAAAATTGGCGATGTTAATATGGACGGTAATATTGATATTTCTGACGCAACCCTTGTGCAGAAGTATGTTGTCGGTATTGTTGAACTTTCGGCAGAACAAAAACATCTTGCCGATTATAACAGTGACAGCGACATCACAGTAGTTGATGCAACCCAAATTCAGAAGTTTATCGTTCATTTAAACTAACCAATAAAAAACAGGCTCACTTTTTGTGAGTCTGTTTTATTTCGGAGGACGCTTTGCCAAAATATTTAATGGCTGATTTTATTGTTGAAATTGAGCCGAAATTTGATTACTTAAAAAAATTGTGCGAACCGTTTTTGTATGAAGGGGAGAGAAGTGCAGATTTTTCTGCCATACCGTCAGCCTCATACTTAAATTCTCTGTTGAGCCGTATGGTTGAAGGTTCAACCATTGATGAAGCCGAAGAATTTGCAACGGCATCAATTTTTAACCGCAAAATAATTCACCGTGGGTCTATGCTTGTGCATTCCTCGGCACTCGTTTTTGACGGAAAAGCGTATTTGTTTTCCGCCGATTCAGGCGTCGGCAAATCTACTCATACAAAGATGTGGCTGAAAAGATTCGGCACAAAAGCTCATATTCTCAATGACGATAAGCCTGTTGTGAAAATTAAAAACGAAGTCCCGCTATGCTGCGGAACTCCGTTTGACGGCGGAAGCGGAATTGCTAACAACGAAACCGTCCCTGTAGGTGCTATAATATTCATTGAACGCTCAGATACTAATTTTGTTACAGTCCCCGACACAAAGGAGATTGTACAAAGGCTTTACAAATCGACTGTCAAATTTGTGAATAAGTCAGACGGAATCTCTTTGCTCTCAAATCTCGATAATCTTATTCGGCATACAAAATTTTATGTACTGCATTGTAATACAGATGAGTGTGCCGTAGATGTTGCCTACAACAATATAATTATAAACTGCAAATAAAAGACGGTCTGTTCTCGCAGACCGTCTTGTTATATGTATAAAATTGATTACTTGATTTCCTTAATCCAGCCTTCGGGAGCTTCGATTCTGCCCATCTGAATACCTGTAAGTGTATCGTAAAGCTTCTTTGTAATCGGACCCATTTCATCCATACCGCTCGGGAAACAAATTTCCTTGCCGTGGTCGTTAATTTTGCCGACAGGTGAGATTACGGCTGCTGTTCCGCAAAGACCGCATTCTGCAAAGTCCTTAACTTCATCAAAGTAAACTTCTCTTTCCTCAACCTCAAGACCAAGATAATGCTCAGCAACATACATAAGTGAACGGCGGGTAATTGAGGGGAGAATGCTGTTAGACTTTGGAGTAACAACCTTGTTGTCCTTTGTTACAAAAATAAAGTTAGCACCGCCTGTTTCTTCAACCTTAGTTCTTGTAGCGGCGTCAAGGTACATATTTTCGTCAAAACCTTCTGCATGAGCGGTAACAATAGCGTGAAGGCTCATTGCATAGTTAAGTCCTGCCTTGATGTGACCTGTGCCGTGAGGAGCAGCTCTGTCAAAGTCTGAAACCTTAATTGTAATAGGCTTTGCACCGCCCTTGAAGTACGGCCCAACGGGAGTAGTAAATACTCTGAACTGATATTCTGCCGACGGCTTAACACCGATTACAGGACCACTGCCGAACATATACGGACGAATGTAAAGTGTTGCGCCTGTGCCGTATGGCGGAACATAATCGGCATTTGCCTTAACAACATTGCAAACAGCCTCAACAAACTTTTCTTTTGGAAATACAGGCATCTCAAGACGCTTACAGCTGTCTTCCATTCTCTGACCGTTAAGGTCAGGTCTGAACACAACAATTCTGCCGTCACAGGTAGTGTACGCTTTCATACCCTCAAAGCAAGTCTGAGCATACTGCAAAACGCCTGCACATTCGCTGATAGTAATTGTGGTATCGGCAGTCATATTGCCTTCATCCCACTTACCGTCTTTATAATTAGCTACAAATCTTTCACCGATGGGCATATAACCGAAGCCAATGTTTGCCCAGTCAATATTCTGCTTTTCCATCATAAATACTTCCTTTCAATATAAGAAAAAACCTCATTGGTTATACACATATTTTAGCACTTTAACACGCAACTTGTCAATGTTATAACAGCATATTTCACCGTTTTTATGATAATTTATACGCTTTTTAATGTATAATATGAATTTTACTGCATAAGAAACTTTCATTTTGCCGATATTATCTTTTAAAGGGCAAAAACAAGAAATAATGTTCTTCTACAGAATAAAAAAATTGCTGTTGGGATATATACTTAATTTAATAAGTTACATGGGTGATTTTATGGCTGAAGTTGTAAAAATAGTATTGACGGGAGGACCTTGCGGTGGCAAGACTTCCGCATTGAAATATATCAACGAAGAACTTAAAAAGCTTAATATTCCTACAATTTCAATCGGTGAAGTTGCAAGCAGATTGTTTAGTGAGGGCAAAACCCCCGAAAATGTCGGTTCTTATGAATTTCACAGAGAACTGTTTGAAATTCAGCTTGCCGAAGAGAATGAAAAAACTCGGCTTGCAAAGGAAATGAATTGCGAAAAAGCGGTGTTGCTTTTTGACAGAGGCTTGCTCGACAGCAGAGCATATGTTACGGAAGATGAGTTTGCAAAGTATGCAGGTATCCATAATTTGAATGAAGATGTAATACGAAATTCTTATGACGCAGTATTTCATCTTGTGACTTCCGCAGACGGTGCAGAAGAGTATTACGGAAAAGAAACTAATATTTTTCGCAGAGAAGAAAGTCTTGAAAAAGCAAGAGAAGTTGACACAGATGTTATGGCTGTGTGGACAGGCACACCGCATTTGCGTGTTATCGACAACTCAACCGACTTTGATACTAAGCTGAAAAGACTTTTAAAGGAGGTTGTCGCATTTCTTGGAATTCCGAAACCGCTTGAAATTGAAAGAAAATTTTTGATTGAATATCCTGATATTGAATTTTTGAACAGCATAAAAACCTGTCGCAGAATTCCTATTACACAGGCATACCTCACTACTCCCGAAGAAGGATATTTTAGAATCCGAAAAAGGGGAGAGGGTGACAAGGCTGTATATATTAAAACTGTAAAAATCAAAATATCGGATATTAAGCGGATTGAAATTGAAAATTATATTTCAAAGGAGCAATACGACTCGTACCTTGCTCAAAGGCAGTATGTTACAGGCGTCATCAGTAAAGACAGGTATTGCATTGTTGACAACAGCACCTACTGCGAACTTGATGTTTATCCGTTCTGGAACGATAGAGCGACGATTGAAATTGAATTGCTTAGCGAAGATCAGCCGTATAAACTTCCTGCGTTTATAAAGCTTATCAGAGAAGTTTCGTCAGAACCCGACTATAGAAATCTTGCACTTGCACAGAAATACGGAAAACCGTAATTTTGTCCGCCTAAAATAATTTGAAAAAAATTTGAAAAATTTTGAAATAAGTGTTGACAAATTAGCGGTATATGGGTATAATATAAAGGCTGACTGATGAGGTCAGCAACTCAATGCGCCAATAGCTCAGCTGGATAGAGCAACTGCCTTCTAAGCAGTAGGTCAGGGGTTCGAGTCCCTTTTGGCGCGCCACTTATGGTGGGATTAGCGTAGTTGGTTAACGCGCCAGTTTGTGGCACTGGAGACCGCCGGTTCGAATCCGGCATTCCACCCCATTTGACTCATTAGCTCAGTTGGCAGAGCACTTGACTTTTAA
>CAJMRT010000045.1 GCA_905215855.1 uncultured bacterium | reverse complement strand
CGTCAACTGCTCGATCCTCAAAAATTTCACCGATAGAAAAGAGGATTGTTACCATTGCCGCCTCAACAAAATCGCCAAGACAGAATGCCGCAATTACCGCAACAGCCATAAGCGTTGTTTCGTCAATTCTCAGCTTTAGAATGTTTTTTGCGCCCTTGATAAATACCTTGTAACCCGAAAGAAGTGTTGCAACAAAACACGCTGCGAGTACAACATAATGAACAGCCGTAACACCGTCAAGTGTAAGGTGGAGAATTTCGGACACTACAGCAAGTACAATTGAAATTGCAAGGAAGATTGTGTCATGGTTGATTTTCTTTTTCGTGATTTCGGGTTCTGCCTTTGTTGTGATATCATTTTTCGGAGTTTTGTCAACAACGGTTACACCGTCCTCAATGCTGTCGCAAATTGCCTGAATTTCGGAAACAGGATTCTGCTTTTCGCTTTTGAAGTTGAGAAGCTTTGTCGCAAAGTTGAAGTTTACATCCTCAAAGCCGTCTGTTTCTGCAATTTTAGCCTCAATTTTGCCTGCACAATGAGCACAATTGAGATTGTCTAAAGTGTAGGTGTATTTTTTGAGATTGGTTTTCGGCGTTTTGTCAACAACGGTTACACCGTCCTCAATGCTGTCGCAAATTGCCTGAATTTCGGAAACAGGATTCTGCTTTTCACTTTTGAAGTTGAGAAGCTTTGTCGCAAAATTGAAGCTCACATCTTCAAAGCCGTTTGTTTCTGCAATTTTAGCCTCAATCTTGCCTGCACAATTAGCACAGTTGAGATTGTCAAGCTGATATTTGTACCTCATATGTTTCCCCCTTATTCAAGAACATGGTCAAGTCCCATTTCGATGATTCGTTTCACATGGTCATCGTCAAGGCTGTAATAGATCTGTTTTCCTTCACGGCGAACACGCACCAGCTTGTTCTGCCTTAACACACGCAGTTGGTGAGAAATTGTGCTTTGCTCCATGTTGAGAGCTTCGGCAATGTTGAGCACCGACATTTCATTTTCAGAAATGGTGTACATAATGCGAAGTCGGGTTGAATCACCGAAAACCTTAAAAAGATCTGCAAGCTCAAACAGCACATCAATGTCAGGCATTTCGGGAGTTGTGACTTTTTCTTTTTCGTTTTCCATAGCCATTCTCCTCAACATTTTATGTTTAATCAATTATTACGATTGAACATATGAAGATGTGTTCATATGTTGATTATAATATAACATCTCTTTTTGCAAAAGTCAATAGACACAGAAGAAAAAGTGTAATATTTTTCAAGATTTTTTGCCTTAATATTTCGCTCGTTTATTGCATTCGTTTGGAGAGTATATATAATATAGTATAGGGAGAGAATTTTAAAATACTCAAAAGCTTGGCAATGACATATAAATAACACTTATTTCAATTTGTAATAATTCTACAAAAAAATCTCTTGAATTATTACCTCTTTTTAAGAAAAATCAATTCAAAAAATGATGCTTGGTTATAATAAAAACAAAAACAGCAAGAAATCAACAAATTGAGTACAACTTGCCCAAAAATAGATTACAGTTTTATTATTCCGTTGACTTTACTACAATTTTGTAGTATCATTTTCTGTAGGAGAATTGTATAGTTACATCTGCGTAACCGAGTAGGTTCCTTTTTAATAAAATGTAACAAATTAGTTCTCATTCCGAATTTTAGATTCGTGTTATTTTTGATTTTTACTTATTTAGATATATATTTCAGATATTTTTTAAATATCTTCTACACATAATTGGGGTGTAACAATTGGAGAAGTTCGTAGTTACCGGCGGAAAGCCATTATCAGGTGAAGTGACAATCAGCGGTGCGAAAAATGCAGCCGTTGCAATTATTCCGGCAGTTATTCTTTGTGATGAACCCTGCCAAATAGAAAATATTCCTAACATCAGCGATGTATCGCTCATCAGCAGAATTCTTCAGCAGATGGGTGCTAATGTAAGACGAATCAACCGTTCATCTTTGTATATTGACCCTACAAAAATCCGCACTTGCAATGCGGTTACAGACCTTGTAAGAGGTATGAGAGCATCATATTATCTTCTCGGCGCACTTTTGGGCAAATACGGCAAGGCAAAGGTTGCTCTTCCGGGCGGCTGTAACTTTGGTGTGCGTCCAATCGACCAGCATCTCAAGGGCTTTGAGGCTCTCGGAGCAACAACTCAGCTTGTTGACGGTGCAATTATTGAGGCAGAATGCGACAATCTTGTGGGTACACATGTGTACCTTGATGTTGTATCAGTTGGTGCAACAATGAACATTATGCTTGCCGCTTCAAAAGCCAAGGGTCAGACTATTATCGAAAATGCCGCAAGAGAGCCGCATATTGTTGACCTTGCAAACTTCCTCAACTCAATGGGTGCGGATGTCAGAGGCGCAGGTACGGATGTTATCAAAATCCGTGGCGTTGAGTATCTTCACGGCATTACTTATTCGATTATTCCCGACCAGATTGAGGCAGGAACATATATGTGTGCCGCTGCCGCAACAAGAGGTTGTATCACAGTAAAGAATATTACACCAAAGCATCTTGAATCAATCAGTGCAAAGTTGCGTGAAATGGGTGTTAAGATTACAGAGTATGACGAGGCTCTCAAGGTTGATGCTTCATCTGCTCCGCTCAAGCGTTGCAATATCAAGACAATGCCTCATCCGGGTTTCCCGACTGACTGTCAGCCACAGTTTGCCGCATTGCTTATGAGCGTTCCCGGCACAAGCATTATTAACGAAAATGTTTGGGATAACCGCTATCAGTATGTCAGCGAACTCGTGAGAATGGGTGCACAGATTTCTGTTGAAGGCAGACTTGCAATCATTGAGGGCGGTACTCCGCTTACAGCAGCTCCCGTTAAGGCAACAGACCTTCGTGCAGGTGCGGCTATGATTATTGCCGCTCTTGAAATCAACGGTACAACCGAGATTTCAAACATTCAGTTCATTGAGCGTGGATATGAAGATGTTGTTGAAAAGTTCAGAGCGCTTGGTGCAGACATCAAAAAGGTGTATTTCACAGGTGACAACGAGCAGGAACTCGGTGCCTGATTTAAAACTTAATTAAAAAGCAAAGCCGTTTTCTTTGTGAGAACGGCTTTTTATGTGCAATGAAATTTACAAATTTTAAAATTTGTGTTATCATATTTGGCAGACTATAGATAAGGATTGATTGTTTTGGCAAGAGCAGTGCCGCTGTTCAGCGGAAGTAAGGGTAACAGTTACTACATAGGTTCGGCAACCGAGGGTGTTTTGATTGACGCAGGTCGTTCGTGCAAGCAGATTGAAAATGCAATGCTTGCAAACGGAATTGATATGAGCAGTATCGGGGCGGTTTTTATAACTCACGAACACACCGACCATTGCAGTGCCTTGCGTGTGCTTGCAAAGCGTTACGGCTTTAAGGTGTATTCAAGCCTTGGTACGCTCAATGCGTTGAGAGCAGGCAATAAAATCGAGGCTAACGCTGATGCAGATGTTATAACTGACGAGGTTGCAATCGGCAATATGCGTGTTCAGCGATTTGACACACCGCATGATGCGGCTGAAAGCTGTTGCTACCGAGTTACTGCTCCTGACGGAAAATCCGCACTTATAGCAACCGATATGGGTGTTATGCTGCCCGATGTCAGAACTGCCGCAGAGCAGAGTGACTTTGTTGTGCTTGAATCAAACCACGATATAAATATGCTCAAAAACGGAATTTATCCTTATCCACTTAAGCAAAGAATCCTTTCAAACAGAGGACACCTTTCAAATGAAGCGTGTGCAAAGGAGCTTGTCAACCTTGTTGAAAAGGGAACATTAAGACTTATGCTCGGTCACCTCAGCGAAGAAAATAACACTGTTCCGCTTGCAATGTCAACATCCGTTGACCTGCTCACATCAAACGGAATGAAGTACAAAAGCGATTATTCGCTTGATGTTGCGCCGAGTGTCAGCACAACAAAAACTATCATCTTTTAACCTTAAATAAGCGAGAAAAATATGATTAAAATTAACATAATCTGCATCGGAAAAATCAAGGAAAAATATTTTACCGACGCAATTGCAGAGTATGCAAAACGCTTGACCGCATTTTGTAAATTCAACATTATTGAGCTTTCGGAAGAACGCATTAAGAGCAACATACCGAATAGGTCGCAGATTGATGAGGTTATTTTCTCTGAGGGAAAACGAATCATGCAAAAAATTTCGCCTTCGGATTATGTTGTTGCAATGTGTATTGAGGGCAAGTTGATGTCAAGCGAAGAGCTTTCAAAGCTGATTGACAACGCTTCCGTTAGCGGAAAAAGTACCGTTGATTTTATTATCGGCGGAAGTTACGGACTTGACGAATCGGTTAAGAAAAGGGCGGATGTTCGCCTTTCGATGAGCAAAATGACCTTTCCGCATCAGATGGCAAGAATGATTTTAAGCGAACAAATTTACCGTGCATTTGAGATTTCATCAAATGGTAAATATCACAAATAATTTACGGAGTTACTATGGCACTTGACGGAATTTTTTTAAGACATATTAAAAATGAAATAGAAAAAGAGGCTCTCGGTGCAAGAGTGTCGCAGATTTATCAGCCAAACAGGGAAGAACTCGTGTTCGGTCTGCGAACATTTTCGGGCAACAAAAAGCTGTTGCTTTCTGCAAGGGCAAATTCACCGAGGGTGAACTTTTGCTCTTCAACACCTGAAAATCCTGCACAACCGCCAATGTTCTGTATGCTTTTGAGAAAAAGAATCGGCGGCGGAAAATTGGTGGGACTTCGCCAGAACGGTTGCGACCGTGTTCTTATGCTCGACTTTGAGTGCGTGAATGAACTAGGCGATACGGTGATGATAACCGTTGTCTGCGAAATTATGGGTATGTACAGCAACATAATTATTGTTGATTCAAACTGTGTTATCATCGACTCGCTCAAGCGTGTAGATCTTACAATGAGCAGTAAAAGACTTGTACTGCCAAATATAAAATACGAACTTCCCGAATCGCAGAACAAGCTGAATCTGCTTGGATGTACTGCACTTGATGTGTGTACGGCGGTAAAAAATCTTGACACGGAAATGCCGCTTAACAAGGCACTGTTAAGGACAATTGAGGGTGTTTCTCCGATTGTATGCCGTGAGATTGAATACAAGGTTATGGAGGGCGCAACAAACAGAATTGAGGGTGTGCTTTTTGACCGACTCGCAATTGAAATCGAAAGACTGAAAAATGTTTGTACCGATTGTTCGGGCAAGCCTGTTGTGGTTTATCGTGAGGACGGCAAGCCTATGGACTTCTGCTTTATGAATGTTGAGCAGTACGGCGATTTTGCAAGGGTTGAGGGCAGGGAAAGCTTCTCCGATTTGCTTGACGGATTCTATGAGGCTCGTGACAGCCGTGACAGAATGAGGGTGAAATCGCAAAGCCTTACAAAGCTTTTGAACAACACTCTTGAAAGGCTTGCACGCAAGATTGCAAAACAGCAGAGTGAACTCGAACGCTGTGCAGACCGTGAACATCTGCGTATTTGCGGTGACCTTTTACAGGCAAATATCTATCGCATTGAGCGTGGTGCGGAGTATGTTGATGTTGAAAACTTTTACGATGAGAACAACGCAATTTTACGCATAAAGCTTAATCCGGCAATCTCACCTTCGGCAAATGCTCAGAAGTATTACAAGGATTACCGCAAGGCTAAAAATGCCGAAATTATGCTCAAAGAACAGCTTGAAAAGGGCAGAGAAGAGCTTGATTATATAGACTCCGTTCTTGATACGGTTGACCGTGCAGAGAATGAAAAAGACCTTTCGCAAATTCGTGAAGAGCTTACCGAACAAGGCTATCTCAAAATTCAAAAGGGCAAAAAGGCTCGTCAGACAACTTTGCCGCCGCTCGAATTTGAATCAAGTGACGGTTTTAAAATCCTTGTAGGAAGAAACAACCGTCAGAACGATAAGCTGACTTTGAAAACAGCGTCAAAGAACGATATGTGGCTGCACACAAAGGACATTCACGGTTCTCATGTAATTGTTGTTTCGGACGGCAAAGAGATTTCCGACACGGCAATCTGTGAGGCGGCACGGCTTGCGGCATATCACAGCAAGGCGAGAAACAGCAGTCAGGTTCCCGTTGACTACACACTCGTTCGCTATGTGTCAAAACCCAACGGCTCAAAACCCGGTATGGTGATTTATGTCAATAACAAGACGCTGTATGTTAAGCCGTCACAGACAATTGAAAAGCAGAAAATTCAATAAAAGAATTAAACGGAGAGCGTTTTGCCCTCCGTTTTTTTGTATCAAAAATAAAAAATCGGTTTAAATTGAATAATATATTCCAAAAGCGACAGTGATTAACCTCCCGCTTGTTTTTTATTAAACGCAAATTTGCACTCACGCCTAAAATCTTTTATTAGTTCTATAAAAGAATAAATAATTGTAATTTATTTAAAATTGTAAAAAATACATACTAATAGTATTAACTAAATCAAGAAAATACTATTGATAATAACTAAATGTGTGATATAATAAGCACGGAAGGTATAGCAGCAATCTAAAGTATTTATGAGCGCTTATTATATGAATTTATGTTCCCTTAAAATCTTGCCTTGCAAAATTCTCGATGGATGATTATGATATAAATTTCTTTGGAGGTGATTGTTTGCGATATTTGGCACATAAACGAAATGATACGGACGGAAAAGAAGAATTGTTGATTGATCATCTGAATCAAACTGCCGAAATGGCGGCTGAATTTGCAAAAAGTTTTGGTTATGAAAAAATTGCTTATGAAATGGGTAAACTTCACGATATAGGCAAATACAGCGAAAAATTTCAAAGACGTATCAACGGCGAAAATATTACCGTAAATCATTCAACGGCAGGTGCAATAACCGCATGTAAACATAAATTGGTTATGTCAGCGTTTTGCATTTCGGGTCATCACGGAGGATTGCCTGATTTTGGAAGCAGTTATGATATGCCTGACTCCGGTACATTTCTCGGAAAAGTAAATGACAAAAGCATTGAAAATTATTCTGCGTGGGAAACCGAACAGCCTGATTTTGAAAAGCAAATTGTTCCCGAAGTCTTAAAAACCGATGAATTTAAAAATGCGTTTTTGATACATATGCTGTTTTCCTGCCTTGTTGACTCGGATTTTATATGCACTGAGCGTTTTATGCTTGACGATACGGTTAGCCGCGGAGGATATGATGATATCCCTGTTTTGCTTGAAAGACTTAACGCTTATACTGCCAAATGGGGAATACCTACAAAGGAACTGAATATACTTCGTTCTGAAATTCAAAAGCAATGTATAGCCGCCAAAGACAGCGACGAAAATCTTTTGTCACTTACAGTCCCTACAGGCGGCGGAAAGACGATATCTTCGCTTGCTTTTGCACTGAATTATGCGGTTCAGGACAAGCACAAGCGAAAGCGTGTGATTTATGTAATTCCTTACACGAGCATTATTGAGCAAAATGCCGCCGTTTTTAAGGACGCACTCGGCGCAGAAAATGTTGTTGAACACCATTCCAATGTTACTTTTGATCCTAAAAAAACTTCGTCAGAAACGGTTCAAAGACAACAACTTGCCTGCGAAAACTGGGACGCTCCGGTTATAGTGACGACTGCGGTTCAGTTTTTTGAATCCTTATTCAGCAACAAGCCCTCAAAAAGCAGAAAATTGCATAATATTTCCGACAGCGTAATTATTTTTGACGAGGCGCAGATGTTGCCGATACAGTATCTTGTGCCGTGTGTAAAAGTTATTAACGAACTGACTGAAATTTGCAATTCTACGGCTGTTCTTTGTACGGCAACACAGCCGAGTCTTGATAAATTTTTCGGTGAATGTAAGGGGTTGAGCAATTACAAAATTCCTGAAATATGCCGTGAAAATCCCGAAAAATATGCCGAAAAGTTTCGCAGAACGGAATTTGTTTATGACGGGAATCTTGACGATGACGAGCTTGTGTTCAGACTGCAAAATGAAGAACAGGTGCTTTGTGTGGTTAATAAAAAGGAACACGCTAAAAAGCTGTTTTCAATGCTTGGTGAAAGTGAAGAAAATATATGCCTTTCGACCCACGAATATCCTGCACACAGAAAGCGTTCAATTGAAAAGATAAGAAACCGTTTGAACAACAATTTGCCTTGCAAAGTTATTTCGACAAGTCTGATTGAAGCAGGTGTAGACTTGGATTTTAAGACAGTTTACCGAGCCATTTCGGGAATTGACTCGATTTTACAGGCAGGCGGCAGATGCAACCGAGAGGGCAAAAATAACAGGAGCGACAGCCTTGTTCATATTTTTGACACAGGAGAAATAATATCCTGTCAGCAGAAAAATGCCTCAGTTGCCCGTAAGATTATTGAAAAGTACGGTTCGGAAATTTACACAGCAACTGCTATTAAAGAATATTTTGATGAGTTGTATTACTATCTGAAAAGCGGAAATGATGATGATTTTAACTATAAAAATATAGTTAAAAAGTATCAGCACTTTCAATTTAAAACTGTGGCAAATGATTTTAAAATGATAGATGACAATGCAAAAACGGTGTATATACCAACTGAGGATAATAAGAGTTTAATTTCAGAACTACGCAGCAAAAAATATACAAAGAATCTGTTCCGTGAGCTTGAACAATATGCCGTTAATCTTTATTTGTGGGAATTTGAAAAACTTGATGGGGCTTCGGCAATCGAAATTGTTGACGATGAATTTTTCATTTTGGCAGACAGCAAATATTACAGCGAAAAAACAGGTATTATTTTCCCCGACAGCGGACTTGGTATGGGAATATGCATATAAAAACAAAACGGGAGCAAGAATGATGCTCTTGCTCCTGTTTTGTAAAAACTAAAAATATAACATTTCAATCCACTGCTATCGCAGACAAGACAATTCTAACACCCTAATAAAGTTGTGTCAATTAAAATATTTTAAAACTAAAAAAATAACGAAAAAAGTTATTGACAAAAATATGCAAAAGGTGATATATTAGAATTACAGAGATTATTCTCAACAATAAAATGAAGAAAGGAGCTGATGCTCAATGTCAATTATGGTTGAAGTTTACGGCGACTATGCCGCCTTTAACCGTCCTGAATTGAAGGTTGAACGAATGACATATGATGTCATAACTCCATCGGCGGCAAGGGGTATTTTGGACGCTATTTTATGGCACCCGGGCATGCGATGGGTTGTTGACAAAATATATGTTTTAAGTCCGATTCAATATGCAAATATCAGGAGAAATGAAGTCAAATCCAAAATATCGGCAAGAAATGTCAGAACAGTTATGAACGGCAAGAAAAACGATTTGTACATTGACGCACAGGCTGATATTCAGCAAAGAGCGGCGCTTGTACTGAAAAATGTTCACTATGTGTTGGAAGCACACTTCGATATGACAGACAAAGCAAGCCCGACTGATAATCCTGCAAAGTTTCAGGAAATGATGAAACGCAGACTTGAAAAAGGGCAATGCTATCATCAGCCGTATTTTGGCTGTCGGGAGTTTCCTGCAAAGTTCAGAAAATGGGAATTTGAAACGGTCAACACAGCTTATCCAAATACCACAAAGGAACTCGGATTGATGCTGTACGATATGGATTACAGTAAAGGTGAAATTACTCCGATGTACTTTAATGCCGTTTTGAAGAACGGTGTACTTGATTTGACGAACTGTGAGGTGTATCGCTGATGCTGTTACAATCACTTGTAAAGTTGTATGAAACCCTTGCTCAAAAGGGTGAGATTGAAAAATCAGGCTGGAGTCCCGTAAAAATCTCTTACGGGCTCTGCCTCGACAATGACGGAAATATTGACAAAATAATTTTTTTAAAGCAAAAAACTTCTGACGGTAAAAAGGAAATTCCAAGACAAATTAGCCTCCCGATGCCTGTTAAAAGGTCATCGGGAGTAGCGTCAAATTTTCTCTATGAAAACTCAACATATCTTTTTGGTTATGATTCATCGGGAAAACCTGACAGAGCGACAAAGGCATTTCAGGCTTGTAAGGAAAAACACTGCAAAATTCTTGAAAACTGTGACAGCGATGCCGCTGTGTCAATAAAAAAGTTTTTTGACCGCACTGTTGAAAATCTGCAAGATAAACTTCTAAGTTGCGGCTGCACTCAGCCTATGGTTGACGAAATTCTCGGCAAGGGTGCAAATATGTTGCTTATGCCTTTGGGCAAGTATCCATTCGATTTTGATGAAATTTGCAGAGCATGGGATGAAAGTTATGCAAATTCGGACGGTGAAAAGGGAATTTGTCTTGTTACGGGAAATTATGATAATATAGCCGTTTTACATCCGCTGATTAAGAATGTTAAAGGTTCGCAATCGGCAGGCGCGTCGTTAATTTCATTTAACGGAAGTGCGTTTGAGTCATACGGCAAAACTCAGGGATATAATGCGACTGTGAGCGAGTATGCCGCATTTGCCTATGCAGCGGCATTAAATAAGCTTATTTCCGATACCGACCATAGAATCAATGTAGGCGATACAACTGTTGTTTGTTGGACGGAAGATGCCGAACCTGCTTATCAAAGTATGCTTTGTTCTGCTTTTGATGGTAATGATGATACGGTTTCTCAGGCAGATTTGAAAAGTGCAATTACTCATATTGCTCATGGTGAAACAGTAAATTGGAAAAAAGTTTCCTTGCATCCCGATAACAATTTTTACATTCTCGGTATATCTCCAAACTCAGCAAGATTGTCGGTAAGATTTTTTATCAAAAATACTTTTGGCAAGGTTATGCAGAATGTTTTGTTGCATGAAGAGCAGATGAAAATTGTAAGACCGAGCTTTGAAACGCGTGAACATCTCACTTTATGGCAAACAGTAAGTCAAACGGTCAATCCAAAATCGAAGGACAAGTCCTGCAAACCTCATCTTGCAGGAGATGTGCTCAACGCAATTTTAAACGGCACAAGCTATCCTGCAACCCTATATTACGGAGTTCAGAGCAGAATATCTGCCGAAAGAGATATTACATGGGGTAAGGCGGCAATTATTAAAGCGTATCTCATGAGAAACATAAAAACTATTCCAAAGGAGGATTTAACAGTGGAATTAAATGAACACAGCGAAAACAAAGCATATTTGCTTGGCATACTTTTCTCGAATCTTGAAGAAATTCAAAATGCGGCAAATCCGGGTATCAAAGCAACAATCAAAGACAGATACTTTACATCTGCAAGTTCAACGCCTGCTTTGATATTCCCATTATTGATTGAACTTGCACAGGCTCATCTCAAAAAAATAGGCGAAACAAGCCGTAAAATTTATTATCAGAAAAAATTGACAGAAACAATGTCAAAGCTCGGAACGAAATTTCCGGTAAGACTAAAACTTGAAGAAAAAGGTATGTTCCAGCTCGGTTATTATCATCAAACACAAAAACGATATACACGCAAGGAGGAAGTAAACAATGGCTGAAGTAATTAAGAATAAGTATGATTTTGCAATTATTTTCGATGTGGAAAACGGTAATCCAAACGGCGATCCCGATGCAGGAAATATGCCGAGAATTGACCCCGAAACAGGTTATGGTATTGTAACAGATGTTTGCCTTAAAAGGAAAATCAGAAACTATGTTGAAACCGCTAAGGAAGACGAAAAGGGTTACAAGATATATATTAAAAGTGGTGTGCCGCTTAATAAGAGCGATAAAACCGCACTCGAATATGTCGGCGTTGATACAAATGTTGCTGATGACAAAATCAAATCACAGGTTAAAGAACTTAAAAAAGGCAACGCAGAACTTGATTTGAAAATCAGAGATTTTATGTGTGCAAACTTCTTTGATGTAAGAACCTTTGGCGCTGTTATGACAACATTTGTTTCAAACGGACTCAATTGCGGTCAGGTGAGAGGTCCTGTTCAACTGAGTTTTGCCCGTTCGGTAGACCCTGTTCTTCCGCAGGAGGTAACAATTACAAGATGTGCAATTACTACAGAAAAGGATGCCGAAGACAAAAATAATACAATGGGCAATAAGTTTATCATTCCATACGGACTTTATGTTGCCGAGGGATATATTTCCGCAAATCTTGCCCGCAAGGTTACAGGCTTTTCAGAAGATGACCTTGAACTTTTGTGGAACGCAATTGTAAATATGTTTGAGTTTGACCATGCAGCCGCAAGAGGCAAAATGGCAGTACGCAAGCTTGTTATTTTTAAGCATGACAGCGAACTCGGAAACGCACCGTCATACAAGTTATTTGAGAAAATCAATATCAATAAAAAGGAAGATGTAACTGTTCCGAGAAAATTTGCCGACTATGATTTCTCGGTAGATACCGACACACTTCCGTCAGGCGTTGAATGTATCATAAAATGATGTACGATGATGACAATATCCTGAGCATATCTGGAATACAACACTTTGTATTTTGTCGCAGACAATGGGCTTTAATACATATTGAACAGCAGTGGGCAGAAAATCTGCTCACTGTCAGCGGTGAGATTATGCACGAAAAAGCCCATGACGATACTTTTACCGAAACGAGAAACGGTATTATCACTTCACGGGGAATGCAGGTTTCATCTTATGAACTCGGCATATACGGAGTTTGTGACATTGTTGAATTTGTTCCGTCAGATGACGGTGCAATATTGTTCGGCAAAGAGGGCAAATATTCCGTAGTGCCTGTTGAATACAAACACGGCGAGCCTAAAGAAAGCCATGCTGACATTCTTCAGGTTGCTGCACAGGCAATGTGCCTTGAAGATATGTTTTGCACAAAAATAAATGAACTGAATATTTTTTACGGCAAAACAAGGCATCGCCAGAAAATTGAATTTACCGATGAAATTCGTGATGAATTGAAAGATATAATTCTGGAAATGCATATGCTCTACAGTCGCAGATACACTCCGAAAGTCAAACAGAACAAAAACTGTTCTGCCTGTTCACTAAAAAATTTGTGTTTGCCAAGGCTTACAAAAGTGAGATCAGTCAAAAAATATTTGTCCGATATGGCAGAGGAATAACTATGAAAAAATTATTGAACACACTTTATGTGACTTCAACCGACAAGTATCTATCTTTGGACGGAGAAAATATTGTTATATTGGCTGACCGAGAAGAATGCGGAAGAGTTCCGTTGCATAATCTTGAGGCTATCGTTACCTTTGGCTACAGCGGAATAAGTCCCGCTCTTCTCGGAAAATGTGCCGCGGACAATATAAGTGTTTCGTTTATGAGCAGACACGGAAAATTCCTTGCGGGAGTTGTCGGTCCATATTGCGGAAATGTGGTGCTTAGAAAAACTCAGTACCGACTTTCCGAAAGTGAAGAGGAATGTACTAAAATTGCAAAGAATATTATTTTTGGCAAGCTGTTCAACTCAAGGTGGGTAATTGAACGCGCAACAAGAGATTATTCAAATTCACTTGATGTTGAAAAGCTGAAAAATGTTTCATTGCAAATAAAAAATTCTATGGAAAGTATTTCAGATTGCGTTGACACCGCATCGCTCCGAGGTGTTGAGGGAGAGGCGGCAACAAGATATTTTTCGGTATTTGACGATTTGATACTTCAACAGAAAGACGATTTCTTCTTTCACGAAAGGAACAGAAGACCGCCGACAGACGCTGTAAATGCAATGCTTTCGTTTTCATACACAATGCTGACGAGTATGGTGACATCCGCACTCTATTGTGTGGGACTTGATCCTTTTGTAGGCTATCTGCATAAGGACCGTCCCGGAAGAGCATCGCTTGCACTTGATATGATTGAAGAATTGCGTTCCGTATTTGCCGACAGATTTGTTCTCACAATGATTAACCGAAAAATAGTCAACAAGGACGATTTTATGACCAAAGAAAACGGTGCCGTGATTTTTACCGACAATGGAAAGCAAAAATTTTTGAAGTCATGGCAGAACAGGAAATTAACCGAGATAAAGCACCCATATCTTGAAGAAAAAGTTCAATGGGGAATGGTGCCGTATGTTCAGGCTCTTTTGTTGGCACGATATCTGCGTGGCGATATTGACGGCTATCCGCCGTTCTTGTGGAAGTAGGTATTAGGAAATGCTTGTTTTGATTACATACGATGTCAGTACAGAAACTCCGCAGGGCAGAAAAAGGTTGCGCAAAGTTGCTAAGGAGTGTGTTAATTATGGCAAAAGAGTGCAAAATTCCGTGTTTGAGTGCGTTATGGATGCGGCAAAATGCAGAGAAGTCAAAGAAAAACTAATCAACCTGATTGATGAAAAAGAGGACAGTATCAGGTTCTATTATCTTGGAAATAATTATAAAGCCAAAGTCGAACACTACGGTGTGAATAACGATTTTGATGTTGAAGGAGTGTTGCTGTTTTAGTGCGAATGGGGTGTAAACATAAAATTACTGTACCATTTGCACCAAAAAAATTGTAAAATAATAAAGTTGACAGAGGCTTTCTATGCCATTGGTTGTAAAATAATTCAAATGCTTTGTGCACATATATGCAAATGATGTGCGTGTTAAGCAAATCCCCTGTCAACTTTTGCAGTCGCCTTCCACACGGAAGGCGTGGATTGAAATAATGCGCTATTTGGTCAAGACTTTACAC
>CAJMRT010000044.1 GCA_905215855.1 uncultured bacterium | reverse complement strand
ATGATCTCCACACCTTTTTGCTCACATAGTTTTCGCAATATTACACCTATATCTTCTTTCAATGTTCCATATATTTCTTTTCTTCTGTATTTCGGTGCGAAACCGACACTATTCTCAATCACACAGGCCTTTATGAGTACAAGCGCGGCAAAATGCTAATGCACCTCAAGTTCTGTTTTGAGGCTATTCCGACAGAGCCGATGCCGGGAACTATGCTTCGATACTATCGAGTACATAAAGGTTTGACCACACGGCAGTTAGCAGAAAGTGCAGGAATTGTACCTGCAACGGTGTTGAAGTATGAGAGTAATCAGTTCCCGATACCATATCAAAATGCGGTAGCATTTGCAGATATTCTTGAAATCGATAGAAATCTGCTGTTTGATGATTTTGCTCGGTTTATGGATTTCCCATACAGCGACAGACTTCGTGAAGTCAGAAAAGCATATAGATTGAATCAAACAGATTTTGCGGAAAAAGCTAATATTTGTAACAGTATCTATGCAAAATGGGAAACCGCTATCCGTCAGCCGTCACGAAAGATGTATGAGCAATTAGTAACCGCATATCCTGAAATAAAGATATAAAGTTTACAGCGTATCTGCAACAAAACAGATACGCTGTATTTTATAATCGGCACATTGGTGTTTACGCCTTTTCTTCTGTAAAATGAAGGTACAGTAAAACGCAGGAGGTAAATGCTATGGCAAAATCATTATTTGAACAGATGGGCGGTACCTACGCTCAGGTTGCAGATTATCTGCTTCCAAACTTGATACTTCCCGAAGAAGAACAGAAATCTATCGGTATTTGGGGACAGAGGCACGCACGGTACTTAAAACAGAACCACAAAGTCCTGTATATGAACTTATTGACAAGTGGTAATCTGAACGCTTATCTTGCCGATATTGACGAGCAAGCAGAAGCTATGTTTTCTCAGCTCGTAAAAGAAATGGCTGATAAGCAAGGTGTAACCGAGCATTTGAAAGCAACTGACCAAATGGCTTGGGTTGGAAAAATGAACGCTATCCGCAATGCCGCTATAGAGATTGTGAACAAGGAGCTGATATTCGTATGAAATCCCCGAAATATCACCTATATCTGACCGAGAAAGAACATCATCTATTAATTCAGGCATTGATTGATTTAAAGAACAAACTGCTCAACGATGGAAGATATACGGACGCAGTTGATGAAGTTATCATAAAGGTGTTAAAAAATACGAAAAAGAAAATTCGAACATCATAAAACAAAAGTCGGTACTTTTAGTGGTATCGACTTTTATTTATAGCAAGAATCCCATAATCAACAGAGGCAACTCTGCGTCTATGCGTCCGGCTCTTTGATGACAACTATATTCAAATTTTCAACTTCAATTAAACTTTCCTGCTTACATTTCGGACAGTAGAGAGGAAAATTCTTTAATACTGTGTCCTCTCTGGTTTTGTCACGAGTTTTGCTGCCGCAAGTTGGGCGTAAAATCCAATGCTCATTTTTCATTGCATCACCGCCTTTTCATACAATCATTTTTACATCATCACACAAAATCATTTCTAACATCTGCAATAATATCTCCTTTTTTAATTTTCCACAATCCGTATATCGAAGTAATAAACATAATCAGGAGCATTGCAAGTGAAGCTATCAAATATGCTCCGATAGGATATACAAACCGGATTACTGCGCCAACCACAATATTTTTGTAGAGCAGATAGCATAGCGGCAGGGACGCTATACCGCCGATTAAAACCGAAAACAAACCAATCCATAGGTTTTCTATACAGAGCATGGCAAATAACTCTTTTACTGTCATTCCCACCGAACGCAATACCGCAAATTCACGCTTTCGCATATTCAGGCTCGTTGTCATGACATTGAAAACATTCGCGCACGATATTACGGTCAAGAGAATTAAAAAAGAAGTGGAAAACAGTCTTATCATTGCTGCAAGGTTTCTTTGGGACTCATAGCTTTCGGCAGAGTTGAATATGGAAACATCTTCGTCAAGCCCGGCGCTCGTTAAATAATCGGTTGTGTTTTTTTGAATAGCTGCATAGTTCGGGGATTGTATCATAATTTCCTTATTCGTGATTTCCGCATGAAACTCGGATACACGGCTTTCGGGAATTAAAATACTGACTCCTCCGCTGTTTGCTCTAAATTCAAACGGAAAGTCATAGTTGCCAACCGTAAAATCAACGCTGAAAAAAGTATCGTAATAATTCTCATAATCAAAGCGGTCATTTGGATTTGCGTTTATATCTTGGTTGAGCCGTTAACTCGCCGCTTCGCTCATATAACGGACATCGGCGTGATAGCTTCCGTCTTTCAAGATAGGAAAACTCGTGCTTTTACTATCCTCGTCGATTTCATCATAAAAGGCACTCGCATAAACGGAATTATCATTTTTAAGTCCATTTTGCGAAAGGAACTCGGCATAGCGTTCATTTGAAATAATGAATATATAAAACGGAGCTTTATATAATTCGGAGCTTTCTTTAAGAGTAGCCCAATCCGAGTCTCGGTAGTTGTCAGTGAGCCATTCCGAATTAAGTAAAACACTATGAAAATGCGAGGGACTTTCTGCAAACCAACCGACTTCATCAATGCCGTCCTGCGATTTTACAAAGCTGTATAACCCGTCAAATTTTTTCGTGCCAAGCTCCATAGAATAGTTCATACGCAAATCGTAGCCTATGTTCTTCCGTTCTGCTTCTACAAATGAGAGCATATACAGGCTGAACGCATTTGCAGACACAAAGAGAAAGATACTGATTGCCAGCGAAAAAGTGATTGCACGAAACGCTTTCTTTTCTCGTTTTATGGTACGCTTTGCAAGCAGATTTTCAGCAGAGGAAGTAAAGTTACTGCACTTTACTTTCATTACACCTTTTTCACCTTTAAGATTGCTTATGATTGAAATTTTGGAAGCGGAACGCGCAGGAACACCGGCAGATAGGAATACCAACAAATAACCGAAAATTGTAGTAAGAACCAGCAGCCACCCGTTAATGTGCAGCCGCATATCCATATTGACATAGAGGATTTTTCCCATATATGCCCCGAAAACATCAAGTAAAGCCCAGGAAGAGAAAACACCAAGAACCATGCCAAGCGGTATGGCAAGCGTTCCAAGTAAAAGGGCTTCGGCATATACAATCGTGCGGATGTCTTTTTTCGTTGCACCGATTGAGGACAAAAGACCAATCTCTTTTGTTCTTTCGGAAACAGATATGGCAAAGGCGTTATATATCAAAGAAACCGCACCGACAGCGATTATAAGGAGCAACGCGGCGGCAATGCCTATAATAAGGCTCTTGATATTCTCGTTTTGCGAAACACCCAGATAGGAAAGCAATTCTGTATGATAGGAATATTCCGTCCTTTCATCAAAATAACGGTTTGCAAATTCATAAACCCCGTTCGGCTCATGAAGAACAAGACGATACACTTCTCGTCCATTTATCAAAACCTTTTTGACGCTTGAAATTTCGTCTGCCGCTTTGTACTGCTCTATTTCCTCTGCGGTGGCGTTATAAACAGCAATATGCCAATTACCGTTCTTCTCGATAATACCGTCAATCGCGGAGCAAAGCATAGAATTTAACAGCGTCAAAACCGTACACACCATAAGAACGGATAAAACAATTCCTATCAGCGTTATAAATGTTCGCCCTTTATTCTTCCTCAAACTTCTTGTTGCAAGTTGCATACAAACGCCCATCGTTATAACCAACCCTTTCCGAGCTTTTGTGCGGTTTTGGGCAAACAATGTGCAGACCAAAATTTTGACTGCCTGATTGTCAAAAAGACACAAAAGCGGAGTTTGAAAGGAATGCGGTGCATTTCTTTCAAACTTTACCCTCCGAGAGCTTACCGTCCTTTATGATAAGCATACGGTCGGCTTGCTCGGCAAGCTCCAAATTGTGTGTAATCATAATGAGCGTTTGACCGTATTGTTTATTTGCACTCCCCAGAAGCTCCATTACCTCTGCTGCACTTTTGCTGTCAAGATTTCCTGTCGGTTCGTCGGCAAGCATAAGCGCAGGATTTGTAAATAAAACTCTGCCTATGGCACAGCGTTGTTGCTGACCGCCTGAAAGCTGGCTCGGCAGATGACTTCTTCGCTCTTTCATTCCAAGCGTATCCAGCAATCGGTCAAGCGTTTCTTTGTCGGTTTTCTTTTTATCAAGGCGGCAAGGGAGCGTTATGTTTTCCTCAACCGTCAAAGTGGGAACGAGATTATAAAACTGATAGATTAAGCCCGCCTTTCGTCTGCGATAATAGGCAAGCTCCTTTTCGCTCTTGGCATATATATCCTCACCATCTACATACACCTTGCCGGAGGTGGGGCGGTCAATACCGGCAAGGATATGTAACAAGGTCGATTTTCCCGATCCCGACGGACCGATGATAGAAACAAATTCGCCTTTTTCTACGGTAAAAGATACATTGTCAAGTGCTTTAACCTCTGCTTCTCCCGATAGATAAGTTTTACACAGGTTACAAACATTCAATATCGGCATATCTATCATTCCTTTGTAAGAGCTGCCTGTATTTTGCTTTCTGCTTCGTCAAGAGTGGCAAAGGCGTTTGTTTCACCGTCAAACATATCAGCATTGAAACGGATAGTTCCGTCGGACACGATAATAGCAAATTGATCTTCTCCGAACATGAAATAGTCGCAAATGTCGTCATAATAAAAAGTTTTACCATTCATTTCAGAACAGCTATCCTCTGTAACCTTGTTCAAAAGAAAAATACCTTCTATTCCGCTCTTGAAATGAGAAATTACCGTAGACGAATCATTTGCGGAAGCGTTATCCACACAACTCGGCAGCAAAACTGTTACCGTACTGTCTGGCTCTGCTTCTCCCGAAATAACCTTTGTGATTTTTATGGCAGCAAGTGCTTTTTGAGCGGTTTCACCTTTGCCGTAATCAATCTCAATATTGCGTACCGTTTCTATTGTGCCGCGGACAATCGTATTGCTGTAACTGTTAAAGATTTCGTCTGAGGTCAATGGGGCGGGCAAGATTGTTGTTTTTTCAAATTCGTCAATGTAGGTAATTGCGATACCTTTGGAACGCTCCAATTCAAAATCACCTTTTGAAGAACACCCTGTAAAAATAAGGGTAGCTGCGATCAGCAGGAACGAGAGAGTAAAAATGGTCTTTTTCATGGCGTTAATCCTTTCGCAATGTATTTTTGGTTTTTGTGCCTCAATTATATGAACACAAAAAGTAGAAAACCGGATGCAAAAAAGCAGGTATTTTCTTTTGGAAAATACCTACTTGGGGGCTGCTCTAATGGTCACTTGGTTTCTATTTTTTCAAAATAGTAAAATCGTCCGTTGTTTTGTAAAATGAGAACATCATCACTATATGGATATATCTTCGCTCCGATAATACTCTCTTTGTCAATCACACTATCTAAATGTATGATGTCTGAATCGGTCAAGCTGCCTGTAAATAAATCCGGATTTTGTTTCAAGTCCGAAATATCCTCAACGCCATACTTGTCAATGACATAGCGATTTGAATAATAGCCGTATTGTTCATTTTCGTATGAAATCGTAATGGAATAATTTGTATCATATGCTATTTGGACGGGTTCTTTATTGAGTATCCATACAGCGGTAATGCTCAAACCAATAATCAGTACAAAGGAAGCAGCTAACACACTTATCTTCTTAAAAGACCATGCGGCGGTCGTTTTGCGTTTGTCTTGCTTTGCACCGAGCGTTGCATAGACCTTTTCGTCAAGCGAGGACAAGTCGTGTCTTTCTTCTGTTTCGGACAACATATTGTCTGCTTTGGTTTCTATATACTGCTGTATCGCTTCTTTGATTTTTTTATCGTTCATATCCATCCTCCTTCAATCGAGTTTTCAATAGTTTTTTCCCGCGCGTAAGCTGTGATTTTACGGTGCCGTGTTTTCTGTTAAGAAAATCCGCAATCTGTGATGTGGATAATTCGTAATACAAATGGAGTATCAACACATCTCGGTATTCGGCGGTCATGCCTTGTATCGTTTTATAGATGATTTTACAGCTTTCGTCCATAGCAATGCTTTCGGCAATATTTTCATCACTTTCCAATTCATACGCACTCTCGGATAAAGGGACTGTTTGAATATGATGATCCCGTAGCATATTCAAAGCTATATGCTTTACCGCCATTGTTACATAGTACATACAATCTTTGCTGTCAACATCTTTTATCGCACCCAAATTCCGCATGATCGGTGGTATTGCATTATGTACTGCGTCCTCTGCGTCTTGCGGGTTTTTTAATATTTTCAATGCAACTGCATACATTGTGTTTTTATGCTTTTCATAAATGGCAGTCATTTTTTCAATTTCTTTACTCATACGACCTCCTGAATTATAAGACACTCTCTCAATAATCTATAACACGAAAAAAAGAATTTCGGATGCATTTTTCTGCGGATTTTTACTCAACCATATAATCAAATCTAACTTTTTTATACACCCATACTCTCCAACATTTCTTTCATTTTTTGAATCGCTTTTTCACATATTCTTTTCGCTGTGTTAGCAGAGCTGTATTCGTGATCGGTGGCAATATCGGTATACATCATTTTCGGTATCAACTTCTTTTTCGGCTCGCCGTATTCGTCCAAATCCTTGTAGTCCATATAAAATACGCTTTTGCATTCCAAACAAAAACCGAAATGCTGGGCAAACATAGATTGTTCTTCATAGTTTAGCTTATCAAAGGCTTTCCACAGACAAGAATATAATTCGGACTTGAAAAACAAATAGGACGGATTATTGGAATTATCAGGGACAATTTCTTCCGTGCCTTCTTCGCCGTCCTCATCGGCATATTTACGATACAGCTCCACGGCATTTTCATTCAGCAAACCGCTGAGCAAAATATCTTTCACGGCATCGGTTTCTTCACCCATTTCATCGGCAATCATTTTGAGCGTTTCATCGGTATAGCTTCGCTCGTATTTATCCCATATTGCCATAGCTTTACGCAGCTTTGCAAACTCCGCAAGGCTCTGTGCCGTATATCCCGTGCGGATACTTCGGATATAGTCAAGCACCTCACGCTCGGCATACCTTTCCTTGTAAATGACAAAAGGTGCGCCTATTGAAATATCATAATTTTCGAGTGCTTTTAACATTCCCATAATATACGCTTGCTTTATGTCGGTAAAATGCTCCGGCATAAAAAACTGCTTCATATATTTCTGCACATTTGTGTTTAGCGTGTTTTCGTAATAATGCAGAAACCACGCAAGATATTTATTATCTTTTTCTTTGAAGTAAGCTGCGATATACTCCTGCAATTCCCATTTCGGCGGTGCCGGAACAAGAGTACAACGCTTAAATTCTTTCGGCTCTGTATAAACCTCTGCCACGGCACTCACCCCCCCAATCTTAGTTGTGACCGTTATTTCATTTGCATATCAGTGTCGGCATAGAGCTTTTCACGACTCATATCCGATATATACTGTCCGTTTGCGTATTCGGGATTTTGCTTTGCAAGCTGCATACGGCTTTTCGCAAGAGCCTTGGCTGCGGCGGCAAATTCAGGAGTAACGGTTCCACGCTTTTGCTCGTTGCGGATTGCGGAGCAGCGATTTTTATATAAGCCTATAACTGGATTGCCCTCCACCAGTTCTTTGCGGTTGGTTCTTGCCGCATATTTTCGGCAGGTAATCGACTTGCCTTTCAGCGTAAAGGGAGCGTAACCGCTGCAATATTTCTGCCTTGCGGCAGATTGCATAAGGAAATACTTTTTGCAGATGGGACATTGTCTCGGATAGTGTCCATAGTGCAGTCCCTCAAAGAAATCTGTAATGATGAAGCTGTAATAGCTTTCAAAATACAGCCGCCTTGCCGCTACAAGAGTTTTGCTGTTTCTTGTTTTACGGATAGAAACATATTCTGTTTTTATCGGAAACGGAGCTTGTCCGAATACTGCCATAGCAATCGGCAGTAAATGTGCTTCGTCAAAGCGAGCGACTTTATCTGCCCGAATTGTAAACTCAAGCAACTGTTCAAAGGCTTTGCGCATATCTTCGCTGATGGTATCGTAAAAAGCAAGAGTTTTCTTTATGTCGGTGAGTAAATCTTCCGAAGCGGCAAAAAGTTTCTTATCATATTCTTTCGGCACAGCGCCTAAAGCAATCGAACCTATATCCATATTGGCAACCGCTGCTCTGCGGCGTAAGTAATCCGCTATGCGGTCAGCGTTTTCCTTTATAAATAAAGCTGCTGCTCTGTTACGCTCATCATTTATTTGGAGCATAGAAAACGGTTGCAAGGAAGAAAGCGTTTTTAGGATAGCGGAAATTTCTTCGCTGCACTTTGCAAAATCGGCAGGATTGATATATCCCTGTTCAAGCTCACGCTGTACCGCTAAAATGTTTTGCTTGAAAACAGCAATGCGGGCGGCTGTATCATTTTCATAATACTGATTGAGCAGATGTGTCGCAAAGGTTCCTGCTGGGTATGTTTTGCCGCCAATATGCACTCTGCCGTCACGGTAATCCGCATTAAAGAAGCTGACTGTATTCAAATTTTCGCCTCCGTTCTGCCAGAAAATAATTTATAAAAGATTTTTTGTAATTTTTAAAAACACGTAGCGGAACATTCGTTCTGCTAATTTAATTTTATCACAAAAGCACAGTAATTACAAGACTTTTTCGCTGTTACGCTTTTTGTTTTTGTATTGTTACTCTGTTCCTCCAACAATTGAATTTTTCGGGTATTAAAATAAGTGAGGAAGAAAAAAGTCCTCAAATAAAGGGCAAATGAGCCGTCGGGTAATTCCGTCGGTTTTTTGTTGCCCGAAAACGAAAGGAGGAAAAACTATGGTGGTAAAAATCACACCCAAACAGTCGGACAAGGTAAACCAACTCATTCGTAAACTCTGCTGCAATTACGATGCTGGGAACTGTCTGCTGCTTGACGACGGCGAGCCTTGCTGTTGTATTCAGAATATTTCCCGTTACGGAATTTACTGCAACTATTTTTTGAAAGCAGTATTACCCGCCGATAAGAAATTGCACGAAGAAATCTTGCAGCACAATTCTGTTATTTGATAACTGCTCCCACAAACAGTTATCAAAACAAAAAAATTTAAACGCCGGTAGTCCGGCAGAAAGAAGGAAAAACACTATGAAAACTTTAGGAAACACAAAAATTATCGGTATCGACCACGGCTACGGAAATATGAAAACAGCGAATTTCTGTTTTAAATCAGGACTTATCGCTTATGACTCCGAACCGCTGTTTACCGCAGATATGCTTGTATATGAAAACAGGTATTATTTGATCGGAGAGGGACACAAGGAATTTGTTCCCGACAAAATTAAAGACGAGGATTACTATATTCTCACTCTTGCGGCAATCGCAAAGGAACTGAAATCGGAAGGTATTACCGAATCAGATGTCCACATCGCCGCAGGTCTGCCTTTGACTTGGACAAGCGGACAGAAAAACACCTTTGCCGCTTATCTTACAAAAAATGAAGAAGTCTGCTTTAGCTACCGAAAAGACGAGTATAAAATCCGAATCGTAGGCGTCAGCATTTATCCGCAGGGCTATGCCGCTATTGCTCCCTTTGCCACAAAGCTGAACGGTATTAACCTAATTGCCGACATTGGCAACGGCACTATGAATGTGCTGTATATGATTAACGGCAAACCGCAGTCGGGCAAGATGTTCACCGAAATATTCGGCACTTATCAATGTACTCTTGCGGTGCGTGAAACCTTTATGCAGAAAACCCACCGAGAAATCAACGATTATATCATAGAAGAAGTGTTACGCACGGGAACGGCTGAAATTCCCACCGCCGATTTGAAAATCATCAAAGCGGTAGCAGCGGAATATGTTCGGGATATTTTCCGCAGACTTCGGGAACACGGATATGATGAAAGCACAATGAAGCTGTATGTAACAGGCGGCGGAGGTTGTCTTATCAAGAATTTCTACAAGTTTAACGCTGACCGCACAGTATTCGTCGAGGATATTTGTGCCGCAGCCAAAGGTTATGAGTATCTTGCGGAAATTCAGCTATCAGTGGGTAAAAGCGTATGAGCAGCTATCGTATCAATGTACGTTTTAATCTTGAGGACGATACTGAACGGAAAGCGGCGGAATATTTGCAGGAGCTATACTGCAAAGAGAAAAAGTCCCGTAGCCGATTTATTGTAGAGGCAGTTACGGCATATATGGAACGGATTGCAGAAAAGGACACCGAAAGTCTGCTTCAAAGTATTCGTGAAATTTTCCGTGAGGAAATTCAGGATATATCCATAGCCGCACCTACTGAACGCAAAACAGCCGTTATCGACACAGAATTAACGGAAGAAGAACAAGCTGAAAACGCTGTGAGTGTTCTCTCCGATTTGGAGATGTTCGGATGAGCCAAAGTCATAGGATTTTGGCTCATTTCTATATCTAAATATAAAATTCTGTGCCACTATGGCTCAAAAATAACACAGCTTATCCGCACGAAAAAGCACGCAGTACGGGGCATACCGAGAACGGCTGATGCTGCCGAGAAAGGTATGTCTCATACTGTAACAAGCAGGGAACTTGTACGGCAAGTTCCAACTCAAAATCAGCTGTTTAGCCGATTTACTCTTTAGGGACTGCCGCCCCTAACACCCCATTTTGAAAGGAATGATATATCTATGAACAGAAATCCAAAAGAAAAACTTGCCCGCATAGAGATACGGGTAAAACCTAAAGAAAAAGCTAAAATCAAACAACTTGCCGAAAAATGCAATTTATCTATTAGTGAATATCTGGTGCAAAGGGCATTGGGATATGAACCGATAACGGTTCTTCCTGATGTCTTTTTTGATTTCTACAACAAATTGTGCCAGCTTTGCAACACAGCAGGATTTACGCCCGAAACAGAAAGCAAACTCCTTTCGCTGATAGATGAAATTCATTCGGAACTTTTATTACCACGGAAGGAGGATATGCGTGAATGGCGACAACAGGATTCTGGCCTGTCAAAAACAGGCTGAAAGAAGTAATCGACTATGCCCGTAACCCTGACAAAACCACTGATAAAAAGTTCTTAGATGAGGATTTATATGCAGCACTCCGTTATGTTGAGAATGATAAAAAGACGGATCAAACGATGTATGTTTCGGGTATCAACTGTCCGAAGCAAAAAGCATACGAATATATGATGGCTACTAAGCGTCGTTACGGCAAGCTCGGCGGGAATGTTGCCTATCACGGTTATCAGAGTTTTATTAGTGGCGAGGTTACACCTGAAGAAGCACATCAAATTGGACTGGAAACTGCAAGGCGTATGTGGGGCAAGGATTATGAGATAGTAGTCACCACCCATCTAAACACAGATAATCTTCACAATCATATTGTGGTTAATTCTGTATCTTTTCGCACCGGTCGGAAATTTGAGAACCATATTTCAGACCATTACAAGCTGAGAGAGATTTCCGACGCAGTTTGCTTGGAACGAGGGAAAAGCGTATTGCCCCCGAGCAAATTCACAGGTAATCGAAAGAAAGACTATTGGATACACAAAAGCGGCGGTTTCACTCACCGGGATATTTTAAAACGGGATATTGATGAAGCAATTTCAAATACAACCAATTGGAAAGCATTCGATTTATACCTGAAAAATCTCGGCTACTCTTACGCCCGAAACAGCGATTACCGTCATCCATCCATTATTACTCCCGGTTGGAAACGCTCTGTCCGTCTTGATTCTTTGGGTAAGCGATATACGCAGGAGAAAATACGGCAGAGACTGATTGATAATCAGAAAAATATTACTCTTTACGCAATTCGTATTCCAAAACGATATGCACCGCTGTTACAGCTTGAATACGAATTTAAAAAAGCACAGCGTATGGACGGGATACAGCTTGCGTTTGCATTGATTATTGAGCTTTGGAAGCTGATTACAGGCAACAATATAGAGCCGTCATCCCCAAAGCCTCTATCCCCGGCACTACGGCAGGAAGTCAGAAAATTAGATCAAACCTTAAAGGAATACAAGCTTCTTTGTGAGAATCAAATTGATTCCGCACAGGAGCTTGTTTCATTTATCGAGAAAAAATCTACGGATATTTCTGCGTTGGAATCAGAGCGGCAGAAAATTTATAACCGTATCCGCCGCCCAAAATCGGAAGAAGAAAAAGAACAGAACAAAACAACGGCAAAAAAAATCTCTGCAAAGTTAAAACCTTTGCGTGAAGATCTCAAAACCGCACAATCCATCACCGAGCGGTATCCGCATATCTTGAAATTGCTTGAAACCGAGCGTGCTATGGAAATACAAGTAAAAACCAAAAATAGAGAAAGGAATTATGAACGATGAAAAACACACCGAAAAATATTGCAATAGAAAAACTATTCCCCTTTGAGGGACATCCTTTTAAGGTTCAGGACAACGAAGAAATGAACGCGTTGATCGAGAGTATTCAGGAGCAAGGTATTTTGTCTCCGTTAATTGTCCGACCAAAAGAAAACACCGAAGATGAATATGAAATTGTATCGGGGCACAGACGCTTTCGTGCAGCAGTTAAGGCAGGGATAAAAGAAGTCCCTGCCTTAATTGTTCCTCTTGATCGTGACGCCGCTGCCATTGCGGTGGTGGATTCAAATTTACACCGAGAGCATATTTTGCCTTCGGAAAAAGGATTTGCTTACAAGCTGAAAATGGAAGCACTATCACGGCAAGGCAAGAGGACAGATTTAACTTCGGGACAAATTGTCCCGAAGTCCGATGATAACCGTACTACCGCACAAATTGGTATGGATATGGGCGATAGTTATAAAACTGTTCAGAGATATATCCGTCTGACCAATCTTATCCCTCCAATTTTGGATATGGTTGATGAAAAACGGATTGCTTTCACTCCTGCCGTCGAGCTATCCTATCTACTCCCCGAAGAACAGACAATGCTGGTGTCCGAAATGGAGTACAACGATTGTACCCCGAATCTATCTCAGGCACAGCGGTTAAAAGCTCTCAGTATACAGGGGTTATTCACGAAAGAGCAGTTATCCGCCATTATGAGCGAAGAAAAATCCAATCAGAAAGAGCGTGTGAAAATTCCTGTCGAGCGTATCCGCAAATATTTTCCGAAAGACTATACCACTACTCAAATGGAAGAAATCATTGTAAAACTCTGTGAAGCGTACCATCGAAAGCGGCTGCGTGACAGAGATTCAAGATAGGAGGTGCGCTTATGGATTTTAAGATGAACGCTGTAATTCACAGAGGAAACGATTATGAAAATTCATTGCGCACTTTCCAGAACAAGAGAGCGGAATATCTTGAGCAGGAAATCCGTGCCTTTGATGTTGAAACCTTACGCTTACTTCTATCCGACCTTCAAAAACGAGGCCACACAATAGAAACACTTACAGGAATGGCGGTATAATCAGACAGTAAGGAGGGCAACTATGATGAAAAAACAAAAACGAAACAATGAGGATAATCGTGGCGTAGCTATCTACGCCCGAAAGTCCCGCATTACAAATAAAGGCGACAGTATCGGCGTACAGTTTAAGCAATGCGCCGAATATGCCAAAAGAGAACTTCAGCTTGACGACGATTACAGTTTTATAGAGTATGAGGATAAAGGACTCTCCGGTTACTATTCCGATCGTCCTGATTTCCAGCGTATGCTCCACGATATTGAAATGGGTAAAATCCGTGCGGTTGTCTGCTACAAGTTAGACCGTATCGGCAGAAAGACCAGCGACCTGCTTCGGTTGCTTGACTTTCTCGAAAAACACAAGGTAGACTTGCTGATCTGTTCCAACAATATCAACACTGCTTCCGGCGTATCCAAAATATTCATTCAGATATTCGCTGTGGTTGCGGAATTTGAGCGTGATACTCTGACCGAGCGTATTACAGATAATATGATGGAGCTTGCTAAGGACGGACGCTGGCTTGGCGGAAATACACCCACAGGTTTCACAGTGAAGCGTGTAAAGACCGGCAGCGGCAAAAACAAATCAGCTTACAGTTATTTGGAGAGTATTCCTGAAGAAAAAGCAATGATACAAAAGCTCTATGAAATATTTGCCTCAACCCGTTCTATCAAGAAAACAGCAGACAAGATGAATGAACTCGGCTATCGTACAAAGATAGGAAGCAAGTTCAACACTTCCACTACAAGATTATTATTAAAAAATCCTGTTTACTGCGTTGCTGATGAAATTGCTTACAACTATTTCTACGAAAACGGCGGCGGAGTATGCGCTGAGTTGTCAGAATTTGACGGTCACCACGGACTATCCGCATACAACAAAACCGACCAAGAGAAATTTGAGGACGCAGACAGCACATTCATTTCTCCGAAATTTGTGCAGTTAATGTCTGCAAAGCCTATTTCGGAATGGATTATCTCGGTTGGCAGGCACGAAGGTTTTATTCCGAGTCAGCAATGGATTGATACACAAAATATGCTTAATTCCATTGCAGAAAAGTACAACCGCCCGCACCGAAAGACTAATGCTCTGCTGGCAGGACTGGTATACTGTCCGCATTGTAGGAAACGCCTGCGAGTTATCTCTGAATCAAATCGATGGACAAACGGCAAACCGAGATTCAAATATGTCTGTCCCGGCTATCGTTTGGGCGAATGTACTTTCCGTGCTGTTGACGGTGTACTGCTTGATGAATTTGTAGTCAAACAGTTATCCAATCTCTCCGATGAGGACAGCGAATACTTTGTAAAACTGCTAAATCAAAAGGCTTCGGATATTTTTAAGAATTCTCAGAATGAGCAAGAACTAATCGAACTGAAGAAAAAGAAAGCACAGCTTGAAACTGCTATTTCAAATCAGGTGAAAAATCTGCGGGAAGCAGACGATAGCTTAAAACGGTTTATTCAGGATGATGTAAAGGGACTGACGGACGAGCTTTCTGAAACGGAAAAGCTATTGCAAAAATTAGAGGACAGCAGGCAAAGTCAGATGTATGCTGTCAGAGATATTGAAGAAATCAAAGAAAGGCTGCTGTCCTTTGAGAAATACGCAAAGGACGCACAGCCGGATGTGTTAGTAACGCTGATACAATCCTTTGTGGAGCGTATCTATATCGTCGATGAAAACGACGAGCGTTACTGCCATATCTTTATTAAAGGTTGCACCAAAGAGGACTATGACGAGTTCTTCCGGGCAACCGGTTACATATCTGACACAAGAGAAACAGGTACTATAACATCCAAATTGCCTATGTGTGATTCAGATGAGTGTTGCAAAAACTATGTGATACTGACACCTATACTTTGAATGGGATGTGCTTTTTATTTCGT
>CAJMRT010000043.1 GCA_905215855.1 uncultured bacterium | reverse complement strand
GAATATGTAAAGTCGCAGATTTCAAAAGTAGGCAGAATCGGTGTTAAAGTTGCAGATGCCGATTTGTCAAAACTACCGCAGGGAAGAGGATTTGAAGAAAAAACATACATTGTTTCTTCTTTAAGGCTTGATAATATCGTTGCCGCTGTATGCAAACTGTCACGAGAAAAGACAAGAACTGTTATTATGTCGGACAGCGCGTGCGTCAATTTTGAAGAAACTAAAAATGTCAGCCTTAATCTTAAAGAAAATGATGTTTTTACAATTAGAGGAAAAGGCAAATTTGTTTTAAAAAGTATTCTCGGTACTACAGGAAAAGGTCGAATAAGAATTTCGGTTATTCATTATAAATAAGGAGTGTAGATAAATGCTTACAATTGATGAAATTAAAAATATAAGCTTCAGAAAAGCCACTCTCAACGCTGGTTACAGAGCTGAAGATGTTGACTCATTTATTGATGAAGTAATTGTTTCATTTGAACAGTTAAAGAAAGAAAAAACTAATCTTGTTCACAAGATTGATGTTCTTGCTACAAGAGTTGAACAGTACAGAGCAGATGAGGAAACTGTAAGAAATGCTTTGCTTGCTTCACAGAAAGTTGCTGATGCTTGCATCAGAGAGGCAAAGGAAAAGGCTGCAAAGATTGTTCGTGACGCTGAAACAAAGGCTCAGGCACTTCTTGTTGACGCCAATAATATGACAGCTGCCGAGAAAGAGCATTACTTACAGCTCCAGTCAGATGCTGCTAATCTCAGAAATGAACTTATTTCACTTTACAGTAAGCATATCAAATCAATTGATGATCTTCCGTCAACTTCTGATGTTGAATCATCAAAAGCTGAACTTGACGAAAAGTATCCTACTGAGGATATGACAGCTCCTGATCAGCCTCAGGTTGAAGAAGATGTAAAAATTGCAGTTCCTTCAGAGATGAAAGCAGAACCTGTTGAAGAACCTGAAGAATATGTTCCTGCTCCTGCAAAAAGACAGAGCAAGTTCAGCCACCTCAAGTTTGGTGACAACTACGATGTAGCTGCAGACTGATTTTAATTTAGATTTTAGATATTGGAGAGAATAAAAAATGTCCCAAGATTATAATTCAACACTTAATCTTCCAAAGACAGACTTCCCCATGAGAGCAGGTCTTCCGAAAAGTGAACCTGTTACACTTCAAAATTGGGAAGATGAAAAGGTTTATGAAAATCTTATGAAAGTAAATGAGGGCAAGCCTCTGTTCATTCTTCATGACGGCCCTCCTTATGCAAACGGTGATATTCACCTCGGTCATGCACTCAATAAGATTCTTAAAGACTTTATCGTAAGATATAAGAATATGGCAGGCTTTAAAGCTCCGTATGTTCCGGGTTGGGATACACATGGCCTTCCGACAGAGCTTAAAGCAAGAAAGAAAGCCGGTATCGGTAATTCTGCCGAAATTTCTGTTGTTGAACTTCGTAAGATGTGCGAAGAGTTCGTAAAAGGCTACATTAACGATCAGCGTACACAGTTTAAAAGACTTGGCGTAATCGGTGAGTGGGATAAGCCTTACATTACTCTTAATCACGAGTTTGAAGCAGAGCAAATCAGAGTATTCGCTGAAATGGCTACAAAGGGCTATATCTACAAGGGCTTGAAGCCCGTTTATTGGTGTCCTGAATGTAAGACTGCTCTTGCAGAAGCTGAAATTGAGTATGCAGAAGATCCTTGCCATTCAATCTATGTGAAGTTTAATGTAACCGATGATAAAGGCGTATTCTCAAATATGGGAATTGACCCCTCAAAGGTTAAGTTTGTAATCTGGACAACTACTACTTGGACGCTTCCTGCAAATGTTGCAATTTGCGTAGGTCCGAGATTTGAATATTCTGTAATCAAAACAGGTGATGAATACCTTGTAATGGCATCCGAACTTTATAAATCCGCTCTTGATGAAGCAGGTATTACTGACTTTGAAGTTGTTGCAACAGTAAAGGGCAGTGAACTTGAATATATCAAAACAGCTCATCCGTTCCTTGACAGAGAATCACTTGTTATCGTTGGTGAGCATGTAACTCTTGAAAGCGGTACAGGTTGTGTACATACTGCTCCTGGTCACGGTGTTGACGACTACAATGTATGTCAGAATTATCCTGAAATTCCGATTATCTGTCCTGTTGATTCTAACGGTGTTCTTACAGAAGAAGCAGGTCAGTTCGCAGGTCTTACAACTGATGAGGCTAATAAGAAGATTGCCGCCTATCTTGAAGAAAACGGCTCACTTTTTGCATTAAAGAAAATTGTCCATCAGTATCCGCATTGTTGGAGATGTAAAACTCCTATCCTTTTCAGAGCAACAGACCAGTGGTTCTGTTCAGTTGATGATTTCAAGGATGAGGCTGTTGACGCTATCAATACGGTTAAGTGGATTCCTGCATGGGGCAAGGACAGAATTACATCAATGGTAAGAGAAAGAAAAGATTGGTGTATTTCCCGTCAGAGAAAATGGGGTGTTCCGATTCCGATTTTCTTCTGTAAGGATTGCGGAGAGGCTCTTATTGATAAGGATGCTATGCTTGCTGTTGCAGACTTATTCGGTAAAGAAGGCTCAAACGCTTGGTACAATCACACAGCCGCAGAAATTCTTCCTGCCGGTACAAAGTGTAAGAAGTGCGGTTGTACTGAATTTGATAAAGAAAAAGATATTATGGATGTTTGGTTCGACAGCGGTTCATCACATGCTGCTGTTCTTGAACAGCGTGATAACCTTGAATCACCTGCTGACCTTTACCTTGAGGGTAACGACCAGTACAGAGGTTGGTTCCAGTCATCACTCCTTACATCTGTTGCTACAAGAGGCAGAGCACCTTACAAGGCTGTTCTTACTCACGGTATGATCCTTGACGATGAATCAAGAAAGATGAGTAAGTCACTCGGTAACGGCATCAGCCCACAGGATGTTATTAAGCAGTACGGTGCGGATGTGCTCAGACTTTGGGTTGCATCAACTGACTATCAGACTGATGTTCATATTTCTAAGGATATCCTTAAGCAGATTTCCGAGTCATACAGAAAAATCAGAAATACCGCAAGATACATTCTCGGTAACATTTCGGACTTTAATCCCGATACTGATATGGTTGACTTTGACAAGGTGTTGCCGATTGATAAATGGGCGCTTGCAAAGCTTAATGACCTTATTACAAAGGTTAGAACTTCATATGATAATTATGAATTTCATATTGTATATCACAGCATTCATAACTTCTGTGTTGTTGATATGTCTAATTTCTATCTTGATGTTCTCAAGGACAGACTTTATACAGAAAAGGCTGACAGTCTTTCAAGAAGAGCCGCTCAGACCGTAATCTATGTTATCCTTGACGCAATGACAAGAATGATTGCTCCGCTCCTTGCGTATACATCAGATGAAATTTGGAAATACATGCCGCATTCCTCAAATGAGAATGCAGATCATGTTATCTTTAATGAGATTCCTGAAAACATCGCTATTGATGTTGATGATAAATTTATGGCTTTCTGGGACAGAATTCACGAACTCCGTGATAATGTTAAAAAGTCACTCGAATCCCTTATAAAGGATAAGACAATTAAGGGTTCGCTTGAAGCAAAGGTAACACTTTGTGCAGGCGGCGAAACACTTGAATTTCTTAAAAAGGCTGAGCCCGAGCTTTGTGCCGCATTCATCGTTTCAGAGGTAGAAATCGTTGATAATGGTGGAGAGCTCGAAATCAAGCCTGAAAAGGCAGAGGGTGAGAAGTGTGAACGCTGCTGGGCTATCAGTAAGACAGTAGGTCAGTGTGTAGAACATCCGACAATCTGCTTCCGCTGTGTTCAGAATCTTAAATAAAAAATTATTACAATAAATCGGTGTGACAAAACACACCGATTTATGTTTATGGAGGGTAAAATGCCTGTAATCGCTCTTACAATCGGTGCACTTATAGCTGTTGCCGATCAGGTTATCAAATATTTTGTACTGACCTATCTGCAGTCTGTCGGCTCAGTAACGGTTATTGACGGCTTACTTGATTTAAAATATGTTGAAAACAGAGGAGTAGCCTTTGGAATGTTTTCTGATATGAGATGGTTCTTTGTTGTTGTAACGGCAATTCTTATCGGAATAATCATATTTATTATGTTTAAAAAGAAACCGACAGGTAAGCTCTTTTATATTTCGGCTGCACTTATAATCGGTGGCGGAATCGGAAATCTTATTGACAGAGTTTTTTACGGCTTTGTTGTCGATTATCTCAGCGTTTCATTCTTTTCCCCTGTTTGTAATTTTGCCGATTACTGCATAACAGTCGGAACAATACTTCTTATAGTTTATGTTCTGTTTTTCTCTAATGTTATGAAATCCGAAAAAAAGGTCAACAAAAGCAATGAATGAATTTAAACTTAATTGTGAAACAAGCGGTGTAAGACTTGATAAATTTATTTCGGATGCAAATATTGATTTATCACGCTCTGCCGCTGTTAATCTTATTGAGAACGGAGCTGTGCTTGTAAACGACTCTGTTGTTTCAAAAAAGTACAAGCTTTCGCAAGGCGATGTTGTTATAGTTAATGTTCCTGACCCAACACCGTATGAAGCTCAAGCAGAAAATATTCCGCTTGATATAGTTTATGAAGACGAGTATCTTCTAGTAGTCAATAAGCCAAAGGGAATGGTTGTTCATCCTGCAGCAGGTAATTATGACGGAACTCTTGTAAATGCACTGCTCTACCATTGTGGTGACAGCCTTTCGGGAATCAACGGCGTACTTCGACCGGGTATTGTTCATCGTATTGACAAGGATACAAGCGGACTACTCATTGTTGCCAAAAACGATTTTGCACACCGTTCGCTTGCAGAACAAATTAAGGAACATTCGTTTACAAGAGAATATGAGTCGATTGTATTTGGAAATCTTAAAGATGATGAGGGAACAGTTGACGCTCCAATCGGCAGGAATCCAAAAGACAGAAAGAAAATGTGTGTTACAGAAAAGAACAGTAAAAATGCTGTTACGCATTATTCTGTAATAACAAGATACAAAGGTTACACACATATAAAATGTAAACTTGAAACAGGTCGCACTCATCAGATAAGAGTTCATATGGCTTATATAGGTCATCCTGTATCAGGTGACAAGGTTTACGGTGTTAAAAATGAAAAGGTTGATTTTGAAGGTCAGTGCCTGCATGCAAGAAAGATAGGCTTTATTCATCCGAAAACAGATGAATACATTGAATTTACATCTGATTTGCCTGATTATTTCAAAAAATATCTTACAAAACTTCAAAATACATCTTCACATTGATTTGATTTGCAAATATATATTCCAATTTTTTGAACTAAATTGAAAAAACACTTGCATTATCATTCTATATGTGGTATTATATTAAAGCATTTGAAACCGTCGTAACTCTCGACGAGGTTCAAATAACGGTTTAACCGTCATTTTGATGTGACAGTCCGCTGCTCAATTGAGTAAGAATGTCGGAAAAATAAGGAGGATAAAAAATGGACGCATTAAAGACTATTGCTGCATCAAGCGTGAAGGAAACAACACCTGAATTCAGCGTAGGTGATACTGTAAAGGTATCAGTAAACATTCGTGAAGGCGAAAGAGAAAGAATCCAGATGTTTGAGGGTACTGTTATTGCTAAAAGAGGCAGTGGCGTAGCTGAAACATTTACTGTAAGAAGAGTAGCTTACGGCGTTGGTGTTGAAAGAGTATTCCCTCTCCACTCACCCAATGTTAAAGATGTACAGGTTGTTCGTTACGGTAAGGTTCGCAGAAGCAAGCTCTACTATCTCCGTGACAGAGTTGGTAAGGCTGCTAAGGTTAAAGAGCAGATTCGTAAGTAATTCACGAGATCAAAAGGGACTTTTTCAAGTCCCTTTTTTTACTATTTTTCTTTATAGCAGGTGACAAAGTTGAAGAAAAGCAAAAATAATGTCAATGAGGCTAATATGGCTGTTATGCAGCCTGAGGGTGTGAACGATTCTTCTGACATCAATCCTGAAATGTATGTTGACAAGAAACCTTCAATTTCTGAAAAACAGTTTCTTGTTGCAAAAGAAGAGGGCGGAATGTCCGGATTTTATGACTGGGTTAAATGTATACTTTTTGCAATTTCGGTTGTTGTAATTTGTCTTGTCTTTTTGTTCCGTCTTGTTGATGTTGAAGGCAGATCAATGAATAATACACTTGCCACAAATGACAAGGTTATTGTAACAAACTTTTTCTACACACCTAAGGACAAAGATATTGTTGTTATTTCTCACGGTGCAGAGTACAGCAGTCCGATTATTAAGCGTGTTATAGCTGTTGCTGGTCAGACTGTAAAGGTCGATTATGAAAACGACCGTATCATCGTTGACGGTGTCGTACTTGACGAACCGTACATAGAGGGCTCTACCTACGGCAACAATATCGGTGATAACGAAATCCCCGAAGTTATTCCTGAAGGTAAGATTTTTGTTATGGGTGATAACAGAAAAGATTCTATGGACAGCAGAAGCACAAAAATCGGTCTTATAGATGTTGACGATGTAATCGGCAAGGCGCAGTTTGTTATTTATCCACTTGATCACTTTGGCTATTTGTACTGATGATTAAAGATTGCAAATTTTGATGATAATTTGAATTTTGATATTGTGAAAAGCTTATTTCTGTTTTATAATTAATAGAAATAAGCTTTATTTTTATGGAGGCTTTTATGCCGAAAAAATTCAAACAACAAAAAATCAAATTTAAGGTAAATGATAAAAAAGTCACCGACTATATGTTTGACCTCACACGAACTATAATATTTGTGTTTGCGTTTATGTCAGTTATATTTACATTTATTATAAGAGACGCTAATGTGGTGGGAAATTCTATGCTTGACACACTTCATAGTGATGACAAGATTCTTATGACTAATTTTATGTATAAGCCGAAGTGCGGAGATATTGTAGCCATAAATGCAGAAAACCAGATTGAAAAACGAATTATAAAGCGTGTAATAGCTACTGAGGGGCAAACCCTTGTCGTTGATTATAGCAAGAACGCAGTGTATGTTGACGGAATACAGATTGATGAACCATATGTTTCGTCAATAACAAGAGAGCCTTCAAATCCGCTGCAGATACCATATGTAATTCCCGAGGGCTATATTTTTGTAATGGGTGACAACAGAATTATTTCTCTTGACAGCCGTGATAAAAGTATAGGACTTGTTTCGGTTAATGATGTTATAGGTAAAGCACAATTTATTGTTTATCCGTTTGACAGGTTTACATATTTGTATTGATAAAAAAGTAAAGGATGTTTAATATATGAGTGAAATGCAGACTATTCAATGGTTTCCGGGTCATATGACAAAAACTAAAAGACAGATTCAGACAAGTCTTAAACTTGTCGATGCTGTTGCCGAGATTATTGACGCCAGAATTCCTGTAAGCAGTCGTAACCCGGACATTGCAAAGCTTGTTCAAAACAAGCCGAGAGTAATTCTCCTCAATAAATGTGATATGGCTAATCAAACCGCCACAAAAATGTGGATTGATTATTTCAAGAAACAGAACCTTGTTGCTATTCCTGTTGACTGTAAAAGCGGAAGAGGTCTTGATAAATTTGCACCTGCCGTTAATACAGTAATGAGCAAGAAAATTGCAAGATTAAAAGAAAAAGGAATGGTAAACCCAACAATCAGAATTATGATTGTTGGTATTCCGAATGTCGGCAAATCTTCTTTTATCAATAAAATGGTGAAGAAGAATCGTGCCAAAGTCGAGGACAGACCCGGTGTTACAAGAGGTAATCAGTGGTACGCAATTGCCAAAAATCTTGAAATGCTCGACACTCCGGGTGTACTTTGGCCAAAGTTTGACGATAAAGTTGTTGGTGAACATCTTGCGTTCACAGGTGCAGTTAAAGACCAGATTCTTGATATTGAACTTTTAGCTGTAAGACTTCTTGATTTTCTCAAAGAGCTTAAACCTGCTGATTTTATATCAAGATTCAAATTAGAAAACGAGGATATTGAAAATATTGATTCGTATGAACTTTTGAAAATGATTGGTAAGAAGAGAGGTATGCTTGTTTCAGGCGGAGAAATTGATACCGAAAGAGCTGCAATTATGTTGCTTGACGAATTCAGAAGTGCAAAGCTTGGCAGAATTACCGTTGAAATGCCGCAGGGGAGATAACAATGGATTGGCTTGAATATGAAAACAAAAATATTGCAAGGGGATTTTTAAATGTCTGCGGTGTTGATGAAGCAGGCAGAGGTCCACTCGCAGGACCTGTATGTGCAGCAGCTGTTATATTGCCCGAGAATACGATTATTGAGGGTGTAAACGATTCAAAAAAACTTTCCGAAAAAAAGAGGGAAGCTTTGTTTGATGTAATAAAAGAACAGGCTTTGGCATACAGCATTGCATTTGCAAGTGTTGAAGAAATTGAAGAAATGAACATTCTCAATGCAACTATGCTTGCAATGAAGAGAGCAGTTGAGGGCCTTGAACCAAAGGCAGATTACGCAATGATTGACGGCAACAGAATGCCGCCTTTAACAATAGAGGGTGAATGTATTGTCAAAGGTGATGCAAAGTCAATGTCAATCGCTTGTGCGTCAATTCTTGCTAAGGTATCAAGGGACAGACTTTTGTATGAATATGATAAAGAATTTCCACAGTATTTTTTTGCTAAACATAAAGGCTACGGAACTAAGGCTCATATTGAAGCAATTCTTGAATACGGTCCGTGCAAATATCACAGACCGAGTTTTTTAAAGAAAATATATAATAAAAAATGATTTTTACTACTAAACAAACAGGCGATAAGGGAGAAGATTATGCTGTGAAATATTTGAAAAAGCATAAGTACAAAATTATTGCCAGAAACTATAAAAAGCCTTATGGCGAAATAGATATCATAGCTGAAAATAAAGAAGTAATTGCTTTTGTTGAGGTTAAAACGAGAAAAGAAAATTCTCTCACACAGCCAGTTGATGCCGTTAATCGAAAAAAACAGATAAAAATTGCAAAAACTGCTGATATGTATATTTATGAAAACAATATAGACAAGGAATGTCGGTTTGATGTATGCGAAGTTTTTGTAAACAGTGATAATCTTAAACTTGTCGGCATTAACTATATTGAAGATGCGTTCTGACAGGAGGTTATTATGAATTTTATTGACCTGCATTGTGATACGCTCTATAAAGCAGTTACCCAAAAATCCAAACTTGATAATCCGTCTTATGAAGTTAAACTGAATAATAATTCAAATTTTAACAAACTGCAATGCTATGCTATTTGGTTGCCTGACAATCTTGAAAGTAAAAATGCAGAAAAATTGTTCTTTGAATCGGCTGATTATCTGAAATCCGAATGTAATCGACTTGGAATTAAATTGTTCGATATCGGAGAATTTACTGACAGTGTTTTTTCAAAGTTTCAAAATTCTGCATTCTTCACAGTAGAAAACGGAAAAGCATTGAACGGTAAAATTGAAAATGTAAAGCGATTTGCAGAACTCGGTGTCAGAATAATGACCCTCACTTGGAACGATAAGAATGAAATTGGTTCGGGTGCCTTATCAAATGATAAATGCGGATTGACGGATTTCGGAAAACTTGCAGTTGCCGAGATGGAAAAGTACGGAATTGTGGTGGATGTATCACACGCAAGTGACGAGTTATTTTACGATGTTGTTAATCATACAAATAAACCGTTTATTGCAACTCACTCAAATTCCCGAACGATTACACAAAATCCGAGAAATCTTACAGATGAACAGATAAAAATTATAATTCAAAGAGGCGGAATTATAGGACTTAATTTACACGGTGCATTTCTGAATAACAATCCCGACAAAGCCTGTATGGAGGATGTTTTAAGGCATTGTGAGCATATACTGTCACTCGGATGTGAAGATTCTCTTTGCTTCGGCACGGATTTTGACGGTTGTGATTTGCCCAAGGATATTGTCGGAAGTGACTCAATAGGCGGAATTTATGAACTATTTCTCAAAAATAACTACAATGAAAGCATTTTAAAAAAGATTTTTTACGAAAATGCGTATAAATTCTTTGAAAACTTTGACAATCAGCGAATAATGTAGTAAAATACTTGATGTTTAAAGCAATTTGAAAGGAAGATTTCAATGTTATACAACAGCACACAAAATGCCAAGGAAGTTGTTTCTGCGGCACAGGCCATTGCACAGGGTATTTCAAAGGACGGCGGTCTTTTTGTACCGCAGGAATTTCCTAAATACGATGAAAATACCTTCAAGGCACTTTTGAAGACAGATTACAAAGGCAGAGCAAAGAAAGTATTCTCTGATTTTCTTTCTGATTTTACAGAAGAAGAAATCAACGATTGTGTTGAAAAGGCATATACCGCTCAGAAATTTGGCGGTGAAAATCCTGCTCCTATTTCATATTGTAATCTTGACGGAACAACCCTGAATATTCTTGAACTCTGGCACGGTCCGACATGTGCGTTTAAGGATATGGCACTCCAGATTCTCCCACATCTTCTCACAAAGTCACTCAAGAAGAAATATGACGGCAAAACAGCTGTTATCCTTGTTGCTACATCAGGTGATACAGGTAAGGCTGCACTTGAAGGCTTTAAAGATGTTGACAACACAAAAATCGTAGTATTCTATCCTGTTGACGGTGTAAGTCCGATGCAGAAGCATCAGATGAATACTCAGGAGGGTAATAATGTTCGTGTTTGCGCAATCAAAGGTAACTTTGATGACGCTCAGACAGGCGTTAAGAAAATATTCACAACACCTTCAGTTGCAGAAAAACTTGCAGAAAACAATATGCTTTTCTCTTCTGCAAACTCAATTAACTGGGGCAGACTTCTTCCGCAGATTGTTTACTATATTTCGGCTTACTGCGATCTCGTAAATGACGGTAAGATTGAACTCGGCGACAAAATCAATGTTGTTGTTCCAACAGGTAACTTCGGTAACATTCTTGCTTCTTACTACGCAAGCCTTATGGGACTTCCAATCAACAAGTTCATTTGTGCGTCAAACTCAAACAATGTTCTTACCGATTTCATCAAGACAGGTGTTTATGATAAGAACAGAAACTTCTATACAACAATTTCTCCGTCTATGGATATCCTCGTTTCAAGTAACCTTGAAAGACTTCTTTACAAACTTTCAGGCGATAACGATGAGGTTACAAAGGGTTGGATGAACGCACTCAAGTCTGAGGGCAAGTATGAAGTAAGTGATGATGTAAAGGCTGTTATCAACGACAAGTTCTACGGTGGATTCTGTGATGACAAGAACACAGAGGCTACTATTCACGAAATGTTTGAGCAGGATAAGTACCTTTGCGATACTCATACAGCTGTTGCAATCAATGTGTACAAGCAGTATGTTGGAGAAACAGGCGACAAGACTCCGTCTGTAATCGCATCAACTGCAAGTCCATATAAGTTCTCTAAGGCTGTTCTTGAAGCTGTTGAGCCAAACGCAACACTTCCTGAAACAGAATTTGATATGGTTGACGAACTCCACAAGGTTTCAGGCGCAGAAGTTCCTGCTCCTCTTGCAAACCTTAAAAATAAAACTGCTCGCTTCTCTGATGTTACAGAAGTAAACGCTATGGAGAATTATGTTCTCGGAGCACTCGGTATAGAATAATGGCATTATTTGCTATTGCAGATTTACATCTTTCACTCGGCGAAGATAAGCCTATGGATATTTTTGCTGGCTGGAACGATTATGTTTCAAGACTTGAAAACAACTGGAGAAAAGTTGTCACAGATAATGACACCGTTGTTGTGTCGGGTGATATTTCCTGGGCAATGAAACTGGAAGAAACTCTTACGGATTTTACTTTCGTAGAAAATCTTCCAGGAAAGAAAATTTTTCTCAAAGGTAACCACGATTATTGGTGGAGTACTAAGACAAAAATGGATGTATTTCTGAAAAACAATTCACTTGATTCAATTTCTATCCTTTTTAATAACTCTTATGTCGTTGACGATTACGCAATTTGCGGTACAAGAGGATGGTTTCTTGAAAATGAATCCCAAAATGATATAAAAGTCCTTAACAGAGAAGTCGGTAGACTTGAAACATCAATACAGTCGGCTGTTAAAACAGGCAAAGAACCAATAGTATTTTTACACTATCCGCCTGTTTACGGAACGACAAAATGTAACGAAATTTTTGATGTCCTTTTAAAATATGACATCAAAAAATGTTACTACGGACATCTTCACGGCAAAAAGAATATGAGGTTTGCTGTTGAGGGTGAATATGAAGGTATTGATTTTAAGCTGATTTCTTGTGACAGGTTGTCATTTATGCCAATTTTAGTCAGATAAATTCTGCGTTTTCTATTGGCAAAATCATTTTGTTGTGATATAATAAGATGATTTCTTGATTTTGAATTTAAACTTTGGAGGAATATTAAAATGGCATTAAAGGAATGTACAAAAAAGGAACAGGCTAATTCATATGAGTTAGAGGTTAATGTTGACGGCGAAACTTTCGGTAACGCTATCAACAGAGTTTATAAAAAGCAGGTTAAGAGCATCAATATCCCCGGTTTCAGAAAGGGTAAAGCTCCACGTCATGTAATTGAGAAGATGTACGGTTCAGAAGTATTCTATGAGGATGCTATGCAGGATTGTTATCCTGACGCTCTTTATGAGGCTGCTAAAGAAGCAGGCATCAAGATTGTTTCTGTTGAAACACTTGAAGCTATTGAAGCAAGCAAAGAGGGCTTCTCATTTAAGGCTAATGTTGTTGTAGAGCCTGAGATGGAAATCAACAACTACCTCGGCATTGAAGTTACAAAGAAGTCAACAGAAGTTACAGACGAGCTCGTTGACGAAGAAATTGAAAAGGTTCGTGACCGTAACTCAAGAATGGTAACAGTTGAGGACAGAGCAGCTCAGAACGATGATGTTGCAGTTATCGATTTTGAGGGTTTTGTTGACGGTGAAGCATTTGAAGGCGGCAAGGCTGAAAACTATAACCTTAAGCTTGGTTCAGGCAACTTTATTCCAGGCTTTGAGGAGCAGATCGTTGGTCACAAGACAGGCGAAGAGTTCACAATCACAGTTAAGTTCCCTGAGGATTATCAGGCTGAAGAACTTAAGGGCAAGGATGCTGAATTCAAGATTAACCTTCACGAAATCAAGGCTAAGGAACTTCCTGAGGTTGACGATGAATTCGTAAAGGATGTTTCTGATAAGGAAACACTTGATGAGTACAAGGCTGAACTCAAAGAAACAGTTGCTAAGCGTCTTCAGGACGAAGCTGATAAGGATGTTGACAATCAGATCGCTGAAAAGCTTATGGAACTCCTTGAGGGTGAAATTCCTGAGGCAATGTATGACAATCAGGCTAACGAGATGGTAAGAGAATTTGACATGCGCCTCCGTTCACAGGGCCTTGACATGAAGACATATATGCAGTATATGGGCATGGATGCAAATTCACTTAAGGATATGTATAAAGAAGAGGCTGAAAAGAGAGTTAAGTTAAGACTTGCTCTTGAAGCAGTTGCAAGAAAAGAAAATATTGAAGTTACAGAAGCTGATCTTGATGCTGAATACGGCAAGATGGCTGAAGCTTATAAGATGGAAGTTGAGAAGGTTAAGGAGGCTGTTCCTGCTGAATCACTCACAGAAGATGTTAGGGTTGAAAAGGCTCTTAACCTCGTAAAGGACAAAGCTGTTATAAAGTAATTTGAATATTTTTCTTATATTTGTTAATCACTATTTAAGAAAGGTTATGATTAAATGGCATTAGTACCATATGTTATCGAACAGTCAAGCAGGGGCGAACGCTCTTTTGATATCTATTCCCGTCTTCTTGAAGACAGAATTGTTATGCTTAACGAAGAGGTAAACAGTGCAAGTGCAAGCGTTGTAGTTGCTCAGTTGCTTTACCTTGAAAGTAAAGATCCTACAAAGGACATCAGTCTTTACATCAACAGCCCCGGCGGCAGCGTAACAGACGGCTTTGCTATTTTTGATACAATGAATTATATCAAGTGTGATGTTTCAACTATCTGTATGGGTATGGCAGCAAGTATGGGTGCATTCCTCCTTGCAGCAGGTGCAAAAGGCAAGCGTCTTGCACTTCCTAACAGTGACATCATGATTCATCAGCCGTCAGGCGGTGCTCAGGGTCAGGCTACTGATATGGAGATTCACACAAGACATATTCTTGATATGAAAAAACGACTCAATCAGATTCTTGCTGACAACACCGGTCAGCCGATTGATGTTATTGCAAGAGATACCAATCGTGACAACTTTATGACTGCACAGCAGGCACTTGAATACGGTTTGATTGATAAGGTTATCGAAAAAAGATAAAAGGTGAGGTAAGCTGATGGCTAACAAAAATAACGAAGATATTTATTGCTCTTTCTGCGGAAAACCGCAAGAGATGGCAGGCAGACTTATTGCTGGAAACGGTGTTTATATTTGTGACCAGTGTGTTGAGCTCTGTATGAATATCCTTCGCGAATCAGGTGAGCTTGAACATGAAAATGAGAATAAACTTTCTAAACCGGGTGAACCTCAAACTCCCGAGCTGTCCGTTGACGAGCTTTTAAAGCCTAAAGAAATCAAGGCTATTCTTGATGAATATGTTATCGGACAGGATCATGCCAAAGTTACCCTGAGCGTTGCTGTTTACAATCACTATAAGCGTGCTTTTTCAAATGATGACAGCGTAGATTTTGCAAAGAGTAATGTACTGCTCCTCGGTCCTACAGGTGTTGGTAAAACATTGCTTGCACAGACTCTTGCAAGGGCACTTGATGTGCCTTTTGCAATTGCTGACGCAACTACGCTGACAGAAGCAGGCTATGTCGGTGAGGATGTTGAGAATATTCTCTTAAAACTCATTCAGGCTGCTGATTTTGATATTGAAAAAGCAGAACACGGCATAATTTACATTGATGAAATTGATAAAATTGCGAGAAAATCCGAGAACCCCTCAATTACACGAGATGTAAGCGGTGAGGGCGTTCAGCAGGCTTTGCTTAAAATTGTTGAGGGAACTGTATCAAATGTTCCTCCTCAGGGTGGTAGAAAACATCCGCAGCAAGAGTATCTTCAGATTAACACGAAGAACATTCTCTTTATCTGCGGCGGTGCTTTTGACGGTCTTGAAAAGATAGTAGAAAAGCGTAAGGGTTCTTCAGTTATCGGTTTTGAATCACTTGTTCAGTCAAAACAGGAACTTGATTCAACTGATTGGATGAAGGATGTTACCGCACATGACCTTGTTAAGTACGGAATTATCCCTGAACTTATCGGTCGTTTGCCGGTAATTACTGCGTTAAGCGGCCTTGATACAGACGCACTTGTCAGGATTCTTACTGTACCGAAGAATTCAATTGTTCAGCAGTACAAGAAGCTTTTTGAGCTTGACGGTGTTGAGCTTCTCTTTGAAGAAGAGGCGCTCAAAGCCATTGCACAGCAGGCACAGGATCAGCACACCGGTGCAAGAGGACTTCGCGGCATTATGGAAGGTATTTTAACCGACCTTATGTTTGAAGCTCCGTCAGATCCTACAATTGATAAGATTATCATTACTGAGGATGTTATCAAAAACGGTGTGGCTCCGCAAATCACTCGCAAAAAGGAGTTGTCTTCGACAGCTTCCGTAAAATTAACTCAGAAAGATGCAAAGAAGCGTCAGAAGCGCAGCACAGCGTCTTGATATTGTGAATTAAAGCTGTATTGCAATTACAATACAGCTTTTTGCTTTTATGAAAGGAACTTAAATGGATTTTGATATGCAAAAAAATCTGACTCTCCCAGTTCTTCCGTTAAGAGGGTTAGTAGTTTTTCCAAAATCACTTATTCATTTTGATGTTGGACGAAAAAAGAGCATTGCGGCTATAAATAAGGCGATGAAAGCTGATCAGCTTGTTTTCCTTACATCTCAGAAAGATGCAACAATAAACGACCCCGATATTTTTGATGTGTACAATACGGGTGTTATTGCAAAGGTAGTTCAGGTTTTGAAACAGCCTGAAAACACAACAAGGATTGTTATTGAGGGTCAGTGCAGAGCCACAATTATCAACCCTGTTTTTGATGAAAAATGCCTTGTTGCAGAAGTTAAGCCGTATGAGGAAGAAACTGAATATCTTACAGCAAGAGATTCCGCTCTTATGAGAACCGTAAAAAATGAATTTGACAAGTATCTTGAAATTTCTCCAAAGATGCCATCAGATATAATTTTTAAAGTTGCTCTCTGTAAAAGACCCGGTGAACTTGCTGATTTTATAACTGCAAATCTTATTCTTGATTATAGGGTAAAACAGTCAATTCTTGAAACTTTTCCTGAATCCCAAAGACTTGAATCGGTTCTTGATGTGCTTGTTAATGAG
>CAJMRT010000042.1 GCA_905215855.1 uncultured bacterium | reverse complement strand
TATAAAAATACGGGATTTCTCCCGTAGGATTTATAAGTATAAATTACTCAACTTCAATCATTTCAGCATCGGCTTTTCTGAGTGAAAGTTCATAATTTCTTACAGTAATTTCAATCGGATCTCCGAGCGGAGCAACTTTTCTGATGTAAATTTCAACACCCTTTGTGATGCCCATATCCATAATTCTGCGTTTAACAGCACCTTCACCGTGAAGCTTAACAACCTTTACGGTTTCACCTACTTTTGCCTGTTTTAAAGTTTTCATAACAGTTTCCTCCGTCTTAATTTCAGCATAAAGCCGTATAAAAACACCTCTCGGAACAACTCCGCTGTGTGTTCATTTACAGATTATAATTAAATCATAATTTTACGAGCCATTTCTTCGCTGATTGCAACTCGTGTTTCTTTAACATTAACAATAACATTTCCGCCAAGAGCAGAAATAACGGTAACCTCTCCGCCGGCAACAAAACCGAGATTTTCAAGGTGTTTTTTAACCTCGGGAGAACCTCCGACTTTCTTTATAATATTGGTTTCACCTGTGTTAGCAAACATCAAAGGCATCATAAAATCAATCTCCTTTAAGTTAGCAGATACTAACAATATTTGTTAATCAAAGGTTAGCTCTCGCTAACCGATTATATGGTACTATAAAACTCGAAATATGTCAATAGGCTTGCAAAAATTTTTTTACAAATTTTAAATTTTGGCATTTTGAATATTTGACATCTGTGTTTCGGATATTTGTTTTGTTGATTTCGGTAAAATAATTTTTCACCATTATTGAAAACATCACTTATTTTATTGATTTTTTGTTCATATTATGATATGATTAGAAACTGTAAAGGAGTGCAAACTATGCAATTAAAAGAATCCGGTGAAATGTACCTTGAAACAATATATGTTCTTTCAAAAAAGAGCAACTATATAAGATCAATTGATGTGTGTGAGGAAATGGGTTATTCAAAACCCAGCGTAAGCCGTGCCGTTGGACTTCTTAAAGAGGGCGGCTACCTTAAAGTCGGCAATGACGGTTCACTTATTCTCACGGACTTGGGCAAAGAGATTGCCGAAAGAACATACGAAAGACATACCGTGCTTTCAAAGCTCTTTGTTGCACTCGGAGTTAATCCCGAAACTGCCGCCGCAGATGCCTGCAAAATGGAACACATTATCAGCGACGAAACCTTTGCCGCATTGAAAAATCACCTTGAAAATCATATGCAGTAAAAGGCTGAATAATTACCGAATATTACACACAAAAGGCTGACGAGAAATCGTCAGCCTTTGTTTTTTACTCAACTGCTTTCAATAAGTCGATACACTTTTTCGATTGATTCAACAATTCGACACGCTTAAATAAAACGCAAAAATAACAATAGTACAAATTATTGCAACAGTCTTTTTCATAAGAATATCTCCTTAATTGCTTTTAAGCATTTTCAAATAGGTATCCAATCTTTCGTTGACATAACCTGCAAAAAGCTTTTCCATTGCAGACAGGTTATGCTTAACATAATATTCGTCAAAAGCATTATAATAGGCAATTCTGTCGGCAAATTTAATATCAATCGGCGGATAGCCGGCTTTTTGCTTTAATCGCATTAAAATTTCATTGTGAGAGAAATTCTGTTCTTTTCGGGATCAACTGAAAGAACCTTTACATTTACAACATCACCGACTTTGAGAACTTCGGCAGGGTGCTTGATGTACTTATCGCAAATCTGCGAAATGTGAACGAGTCCGTCCTGATGAACACCGATATCGACAAATGCGCCGAAGTCGATTACATTTCTGACCGTGCCTTTAAGCTCCATTCCCTCTTTCAAATCCTTGATGTCGAGAATATCACTTCTGAGCATTGGTGCAGGCAGTTCATCACGGGGATCTCTGCCCGGTTTGGAAAGTTCCTTTACAATATCGTCAAGAGTCGGAAGTCCGATTCCGAGAACATCGGCAAGTGACTTTGTTCCCTTTGCCCTTACTCTCTGCTGAATATCGGAGAAGTTGCCTGATTTTATTTCTTTGTCAGAATATTCAAGAAGTCCTAAAAGTTCTTTTGCACTCTTGTAGCTTTCGGGGTGAACGCCTGTGTTATCAAGCGGATTTCTGCTTTCGGGAACACGCAAAAATCCTGCACACTGCTCAAACGCTTTAGGTCCGAGTTTCGGAACTTTCTTGAGTTCTGCTCTTGATGAGAACGCACCGTTTTCTTCACGGTAAGCAACAATATTCTTGCACACGGTTGCGTTAAGTCCCGACACCCTCGACAAAAGTGCAGGAGATGCCGTATTAAGGTCTGCACCAACCGAGTTTACGCAGTCCTCTACAACACCGTCAAGTGTTTCACCGAGTTTTTTCTGCGGCATATCGTGCTGATACTGACCGACACCGATTGCCTTAGGCTCAATCTTAACAAGCTCTGCAAGAGGATCCTGAAGTCGTCTTGCAATTGACACGGCACTTCTGAGTGTGAGGTCAAGGTCGGGAAGTTCTGTTGCGGCAAGCTTTGATGCCGAATAAACCGACGCACCTGCCTCGCTGACTACCATATAATAAACGGGGTGGTCAGCCTCTTTGATTGTTTCGGCTGTGAACATCTCGGTTTCTTTGCTTGCAGTACCGTTGCCGATTGAAATAATATCAACATGATGCTTTTTGATGAGGCGGAGCAAGGTCTGCTTTGACTCCTGAATTTTTTTGTCTGAATGTGTAGGATAAATTACGGTTGTATCAAGCACCTTGCCTGTGCTGTCAACAACGGCTGTTTTACAGCCTGTACGATATCCGGGGTCGAGTGCAAGCACGGTTTTGCCCTTTACAGGCGGCTGCATAAGCAGCTGCTTTAGGTTTACGGCAAAAACCTTCATAGCATTTTCAGCGGCGGTATCTGTAAGGTCATTTCTGACCTCACGCTCAATTGACGGATAAATAAGTCGCTGATATGCGTCTGTGCAAGCCTCACGGATAATGTCGGAGCAAAGCTGATTTTTGTCTGTAATCATTGCTCTGAAAATTGAATTAAGCGGTTTTTCGCTGTCGGTTTCAACGCTGACTTTGAGGAATCCCTCTTTTTCGCCACGATTCACGGCAAGCACTCTGTGACCTGCAATCTTCTTAACAGGCTCTTTGTAGTCATAATAATTTTTGTAAACGCTGTCCTTTTCTTCATCTGTTGCAACAGACACAAGCACACCGTTTGCGTTTGTAAGATTTCTTATTCTCTTACGGATTTCCGCATTATCCGACACAAGCTCTGCAATGATATCCATTGCACCCTGAATTGCATCTTCAACGGAGGTAACTCCCTTTTCTTCGTCAATATAATCTACTGCCGACTTTGACGGATCAAAACCTTTTTCCTGCTTTAAAATATCGTTAGCAAGCGGTTCAAGTCCCTTTTCCTTTGCAATTGACGCCCTTGTCTTTCTCTTTGGACGGTACGGACGGTAAATATCTTCAAGCTCGCTGAGTGTGACAGCCTTGTCAAGTGCAAGGTTAATTTCATCCGTGAGCTTTTCCTGCGCGTCAATAAGTGAACGGATTTCATCTCTGCGCTTGTCAAGTCCTCTTAAATATTCAAGCTTTTCGGCAAATTCACGAATCAACTGGTCATCCATTGAACCGTGCATTTCCTTTCTGTATCGTGCAATAAAAGGAATAGTGTTGCCGTCATCAAGCAATGTGATGATGTTCTTTGCATACTCCTCTTTAATATTAAACTGCTGTGAAAGAATCTGTGAATAATCCATTATATCCTCCGTTTTTGTTTTGTAAGGCTTATTATAACATACTTTTAAATAATTTGCACTAAAAAGAAAAAGAGCAGTCAAAACGACTGCTCTCTTGAATTATTTATGTTTATGTATTTTAAGCACTTTTCTTTTTGCGAATATAGGCAAAATAGAGCGGAAGTCCCACAAAGACCATACCGCCGATTATGTTGCCGATTGTAACGAACAACAGAGATTCACAGCCCGAAAGATTTGCAAGATTCTGACATTGCTGTGCCGTAATACCGTAAAGCTCCTGAGCTTTTGCAACATATTCGGGATTCATTGCCGCCATAACACCTGTCGGAATATAGAACATATTTGCAACGCAGTGTTCAAATCCGCAGACTACAAATGCGCAAATCGGGAAAAATACACCGAAGATCTTACCTATTGCATCTGTTGCGCCTGTCGCCATAACGATTGCAAGGCATACGAGAATGTTGCAAAGTATGCCGCTGATAATTGCCGTTGCAGGATTGATTGTTGTTTTGGCAAGTGCAACCTTGATTGTAAAAGCACCGAGTCCGCCGTTTGAATAATTGAGCTGCCCCGAAAAAAATATCAGCAAATCAATAATCATTGCACCGACAAAATTTGAAATATAAACCGCAACAAGATTCTTTATCATTGAAACAGCCTTGATTTTCTTTTCAAGCGTCGGAATAATCATAAGGCAGTTGCCTGTAAAAAGTTCACTGCCTGTGAACACAACGAGCATAAGTCCTACAGGGAAGATTACGCCTGCAACCACTCTTGCAAGCCCCACATCGGCAACTCCGTGCATTGCAACATCACTTGCCGCACCGCCGAATGCGATAAATGCGCCTGCCATAAGTCCGAGCAAAATCATTTTCAGCAGAGGAAGCATTGATTTTGTTACACCTGATTTTGACACCAGCGACGCAATTTCAGCCGGTGAATTAAATCTGCTGTCCATTAAAAAACCTTCTTCAATTAGTTTGTCAATTGTTGCAAAATGTACTGCCATTCGGCAATAAACCACAAAATCACAGATTACATATTAGCACAAAAGCAAAGCATTTGTCAATTGATATCCGATTATCTGTAACATTGCACACAAAAGACTTTACAAATTGTCAAATACAGTTTATAATTGTAGTGTAAATATTACACTACCTAAGGATGTGTAATATTCGGAATTAAAGTGAGAATAATCACATACAAAACGGGAGCTGTTACCGGCTGAGAGGAAATTCGATTTCGACCGTCAACCTGATTTGGATAATGCCAACGAAGGGACATATTAAGCTTGAAGTGTACGCACTTGGAGTATGTCTTTTTGGCATACTCCTTTTTGTTGTGTTTTTTCTCCGAGAGAATTTTATTTTAAGGAGTAGTTTTAATGAAAACGAACGGTAAGAAAAATGCACTTGTTATGTGCGAATGTGCAATTATGATTGCACTTGCGGCAGTTTTAAGCTTTGTAAAAATCCTTGAACTTCCCTACGGCGGCAGTGTTACCGCATTCAGCATTGTTCCGATTGTAATTATCTCATATCGTCACGGTGTAAAATGGGGATTGCTTTCGGGATTTGTATTCAGCATTATTCAGCTTATTCAAACTGCGTCAACTCTTTCATACGCAACATCATTTTTGGCAGCTGTAACAATCATTTTCTTGGACTATATATTCGCATTCACGGTTATTGGTCTTGCAGGCTTTCTCAGAAACAAGGTCAGCAATCCGTCTGCCGCTGCCGTAACAGGCACGGTAGGAGTTTGTGCTTTAAGATATATCTGTCATGTAATTTCGGGCTGTACCGTATGGGCAGGTGTTTCAATCCCCTCAACCGACGGACTTCTCTATTCACTCAGCTACAACGCTACATATATGATTCCCGAAACAATAATCAATGCGGCGGCTGTATTCTGGCTTTTCGGCTGTCTTAACTTCAGAAGTGAAAAAATCAGCGTTGCAAAGAAAATTGAAAAAAACCTTACGGAAACAGTTTCGGCATCAATTTCAATTCTTTCACTTATGGTTGCCGTAATTATTGACGCTGTTGCAGTTTTTGCATCACTTCAGAATCCCGACAGCGGTGTGCTTGATTTTTCACTCATTTCAAACACAAACTTCACTCTTGTAGGCATCGTTTCGGCAATCGGAATTGTGCTTTGCGTAGTTTTTGCAATCATTGCAAAGGTTACTTCAAATTCTGCCAAAAAGGTTAATTAACATTTAATCGGATATTCACGGTAAAACCTCTGTATCAGGGCTGACGGCATTGCTGTCGGCTCTGTTTTTTTATTATGTAAACACAAGTTTGAAACGGGCATATTATGAGAATGAACAGCAATGTTCATAAGTTTGAACAAAAAGGAGAATTAAATTGGATATTAAAGAAATTATTTCTCAGCAATACGGAATACCGAGTCTGCCCAAAAGAACATGCGAGGCTATGGCATATGTTCCCTTTCAGCAGTTCGACTCCCCAACCTACAGCCCGTTGCAGGGACTTGAGTCGGGTACAATGTTCCCCGTTCTCAACAAACCATTCTACGGAAAGAAATGCGGTGAGGGACTTGACTGAAAGAGAAATTCTTTTAAAGAAAATTTCAACCTACGAATTTGCCGCACTTGACCTTCAGATTTATCTTGACACTCATCCGCACGATACAGCAATGATACAAAAAATGAACGGTTTCAAAGAAAAATTGAAACCGCTTGTTGAAGAATATGAAGAAAAATTCGGTCCTTTGAAAAAGAGTATGACAAGCACCAATATGTGGAGCTGGATAAAGGGACCGTGGCCGTGGGAAAACGAGGAGGATTGCTGATGTTTGTCTATGAAAAAAAGTTACAGTACCCCGTCAATATCAAAAAGCCGAACGCAAAGCTTGCCAAGATTATCATAACGCAATACGGCGGTGCGTAAGGCAAAATGTGATACTTTTTATTTTCGTATAACATCCCGATAAAAATCAATAAACGCATTAAGCGCAGGAGATTTCCACTTGTTTTTGTGGACAAGCAACTGCGTCCACACCGAAACATCACAATCGTTGACGGGAAGATGTTTTATCTCTCCCGGATTGTAGTAATCCTCCGTGATGAAATCAGGCAAGAACGAGATCATTTTGCTGTTTTTGATCAGAGAACAAATTTGCAGAGGGTTTCCTATTTCCAAAACAGGGTGAATTTCAAGCGATTGTGCGGCAAGTTCATTGTTGAGCAATTTTCTGTAGCTCATATTACTTTCGGTCAGTACAAAATCCTCGGTGCATAATTCTTTTAGCGAAATATTTTCTTTATTCAAAAGTGGATTGTCAACTGATGCAAAGAAGTGAACCTTTTCCTCATGCTCTGCACAAATTATAAATTCCGAATCATAAATGTGGCTGTCAAGCGTAAAAATCAAATCAACCTCATTTTTGCGTAACATATCAAACATCTGCTCTGTACCGCTTTCGACAACGACAAGGTGAATATTAGGAAAATGCTTTCTGAACTCAAGAAAATCATCTTTAAAAAATCGGTTGCAGACAGAACTTGACATTGCAAGGCGAATGTTGCCCTCAATTGTTTCGGGGGTACGCAAATCTTCAAGCATCTTTTCGTGAGATTCAAGAATTTCTCTTGCGTGTTGCAGAACCGTTATGCCGTCGGAAGTCAGGCTGATTCTGTGGTAAAAGCGGTCAAAAAGCACCGTGTTAAGCTCGCTTTCCAACTGTTTTATCTGTGATGAAACGGTTGACTGGGTATAGCCGAGCTTTTCCGCTGCAGCAGAAAATCCCGAATATTCGCACACAGCTACAAAGGTTTTAAGCACATTAGTATCCATAACTAAATCCTCTTTTATACGAACGATATTTTCGTTATTATAGCACAGTTTTATCAATTTTACAAATGGTATTTTATTTGCTATACTACTCTTTGTATTGCAAAATAAACAAAGGAGCAGTATTTATGACGAAAAAATATTGTGTAGATAAAATAAATTCGGCAGGAGGACTTGTGTTGTGAATCGTGAAAAATTAGGAAGCCGACTCGGCTTTATAATGCTTTCGGCAGGCTGTGCAATCGGTTGCGGAAATGTGTGGAAGTTTCCGTGGATGTGCGGACAATACGGTGGCGGAAGTTTTATGCTTGTGTACATCATCTGTCTTATTGTTTTGGGAATTCCGTGTTTGATAATGGAATTTTCGGTGGGCAGAGCGGCACAGACAAGTCCGATTAAAATGTACCGCAAACTTGAAAAGCCAAAGCAAAAATGGGGCGGTTTCGGTTGGGCATGCCTTGTGGGCAACCTTGCAATTATGGCTTTTTACACAGTTGTTTGCGGTTGGATAATTTACTACTTCATAAATTTTCTGACGGGTAACAACCGTGACCTCGGATTTACCACAATGATTGCAAATCCGTCCGTCAATGTTATTTTTATGATGATAACGGTTGTTATCGCCTTTGTTATACTCTCGTTCAACATTCAGGGCGGACTTGAGAGGATAACAAAATATATGATGATTGCTTTGCTTGCACTTATGATTGTGCTTGCAATCCACAGTCTGTTTTTGAGCGGTTCGGGTGAGGGTATGACATTTTACCTCAAACCCGACTTTTCAAAAATCAACGGTGATGTTGTTGTGGGTGCGATGAATCAGGCATTTTTCTCGCTGTCAACAGGTATGGGCGGTATGGCTATTTTCGGAAGTTATATCGGCAAAGACCGTTCACTTATGGGCGAGGCAATCAATGTTATCTCTCTTGACACACTCGTAGCTCTGCTTGCAGGCATAATCATCTTCCCTGCCTGCTTTACTTACAACCTTGAAGTTAATTCAGGTCCGAACCTTTTGTTTGACACAATGGCAACCGTGTTCAACAATATGCCCGGCGGAAGAATATGGGGTTCGCTCTTCTTCCTGTTTATGGTGTTTGCGGCAATGTCAACCGTTTTGGGTGTTTGCGAAAATATTCTTGCAATGATTCGTGATTTGACAGGCTGGTCAAGAAGAAAAGGCAGTCTTATTTGCGGAATTGTAGTGTTTGTGCTTGCACTCACAACGGCTCTCGGATTCAGCGTTCTTCATTTTCAGCCGTTTGCAGAGGGTACAACTTGGCTTGATTTTTGGGACTTCATTGTTTCCACAAATATTCTTCCTCTCGGTTCTCTTGTGCTTGCTCTGTTCTGTTGCAACAAGTTCGGCTGGGGTTGGGATAACTTCATTAAAGAAGCCAACATGGGCATCGGTATGAAAGTGCGTTCGTGGATGAAACCGATTTTCAAATATGTAGTTCCTACAGCTATCGCATTTATCTATGTTTACGGACTCGTCACCTTTAAATGGCGATAAATAAAATTTGATACACAAAATAAAATCCGTATGGAGCAATCTCATACGGATTTTTTCGGTTTAAATATTCATTTCCTTGTATTCTCTGTAGGTTTTGAATCCTACGGAATCGTAAAACTTCATTGCACCCTCGTTGAATTCCCACACATCAAGCTCCAACCTGTCAAAGCCCCTGTTCTTAGCCTCTTGTTTGCAGAAATTTATCAGCTTGGTTGCAACGCCCATTCTGCGGAAGTTTTCATCAACTCCGAATTCAGCAATCCGATAAAATTTTCTTTGCAAGTTGTACGGAGATTTTTCCTTGACTATGTATTCAACGGTTGCAAATCCGCAGATTGTATCACCGTTCACGGCAACAATAACATCGGAATATTCATTCTCAAAAACTTTATATACTATGTTTTTCATCTCATCGCAGAAATCATCTCGGAATATATCAGGTCTGCCGTTTGAATGAACCCTGTTGACCTGATAACGAATTTCATTCACACGCTCAAGTTCCGATTTTTTAGCGTATCGTACTGTAAAGTCGGGCATATTGTCACTTCCTTTTGTTGTGGTTTATATAATCGGTTTTTGTGATTTCGAGTTCGATTATTCTGCAATCTTCACCGTTTATGTTTTCAATTTCGTATTTATCGGTAACAATTTCGTTAAAACCGATTGACTTGTAGCACTTATAAGCAGGGATATTATTTTCAAAAACACCGATTGTGACCTTTTCGACACCCAAAATTTCAAAGGCATATTTGAGTCCGAGTTCAAGCATTTGACTGCCGTAACCTTTTCCCCTTTGCGTATCATCAACAATTACCCAGCCAAAGCGAAGTATCTTGTTGTTGCCGTTTATGTATCGCATTATAAAATGTCCGACAACACCGCTGTCGTCAAAGGCGGTCATAGGGTAAAAATTGTCATCTTCAACGCAATCGCCGTTATTAAGTTTATATTTATCATCAATAATTTTTGCATTAATCGGATACGAACCAAATCTTTCGCCGCCCCATTTTACAAAAGTTTCTTCATTTTTAATCCAGTCGGCTATGCGTTTTGAATCACAGCTTTTGTACGGTCTTAGTCTTAACATTTTAGTTCACCATTTTCAATTTTCAATTAAAAATTTCTAATTTTTCTTACATTGCGGTTCATCATATGTCTGCCGAGATTTTTATACAAAAAAGCCTTTATCGGTGACATTTGCTGATGATGCTCTTTTAGCAAATCGTCGGGAGAATCGTAAACACCGAAATCTTGATTAATACCCTCGCTTTGAATATAGGTATTATTTCGGTTGAAATCTATAACAGGATTTTTGAAATCTTTGACAGCAACACCGTAACCGCAAAATGCACCCGAGCAACTGTTGTTAATTTTCTGTAAATTGTTTAGATACTTTTTGTCGAGAATAAACGCTTCGAGTTCGTACCATTTATCTTCAAAATACACCTCAACCCAACTATGGAACACATTTTGCGGAGCGTTTTTATAGACAATTCCCGTCATTGCACCATTTTGCAGTTTTTTGTCAATAGTAAATCCGTGTACCCGACAGGGAATATTGCACGCTCTGAGCAAAGCCATAAACAAAGTTCCCTTTGTGTTGCATTGTCCAAAACCTTCTTTCAAAACTTTTGAAGCAGGAATGTTGTCATCAATGTTGTAGCCGAACAGTATTTCATCTCGGACAAAATTATAAATTGATTTCAGTCTGTCAAATTCATGCATTGCAAGCCATTTTCTGTTTTCAATTAACTGCTGTATGTTAGGATTTGAATAATCCAACATTTTCGTTTCTTTAAGATATCTGTTCATAATTAGTTTAAAATGAGGTTGCATTTCTGTTAAAGCATTTTTAATGTTCGGTTATTTTTGAAACTATGCATATTTATTTGTATCGTGTTTACACACGATACAATTGGCGAACACGGTTCGCCGCTACATTTGGATACACAACTTTAATCAAATCAAAAAAATATGTGTTTAAACAAAAACATTTATCAAGGCGGGCGCCCAATGAACGCCCCTACTGACAATACACAATTTTCATCACATCAAAAAATTTTTGATAAACATAAGATTTCATCAAGCTGGCGGATAATATCCGCCCCTACAAAATTTTGCAAACGGTAACTATACTACGCTCGGGCATAATATGTTTTTTTACATTACAAACTGTCTTCCCGACCAAAATTTTCAATTTTCCATTTTTAATTTTCAATTAAAGCGTAAGCTTAAATCATCCAATACCAATACTTATCCTGATTATTTTCCGAAAGGTCGGGACTGAACTGGAGTTCGGGATTTTTGATGCTTACTTTCATCCCCTCGGTAATTGAGTTCACGATAAAGGCGTTGCCGCCGATTGTTGCGCCCTTGCCGATTACGGTTTCACCGCCGAGGATAGTTGTACCCGAATAGATTGTAACATTATCACGGATAGTAGGATGTCTTTTAACACCTTTAAGCTGCTGACCCTTTCTTGTTGACAACGCACCGAGGGTTACACCCTGATAGATTTTCACATTCTCGCCTATCTCGGTTGTTTCACCGATTACGATGCCTGTGCCATGGTCGATGAAGAAATATTTGCCGATTGTCGCACCAGGGTGAATGTCAATTCCCGTAAGGCCGTGTGCGTACTCCGAAAGCACTCTCGGAATCATCGGGATTTTAAGCTTCCACAATTCATGTGCCACTCTGTAAACCGTGATTGCAAAAAATCCGGGATAGCAGAGAATGATTTCATCCGTACTGTATGCGGCAGGGTCACCGTTAAAGGCCGCAACAACATCTGTTGCAAGGTAATCACGGATTGACGGAATCTTTGAAAGGAACTCATAAACCAGCTTTTCTGACCTTTCCATAACCTCGTCATATGAAAGGTCGTTGCACTTTTCGCAGCCCTTCAAAGCCTTTGCAATCTGCTTTTTAAGGTTGTACTGAATAAATTCTATTCTGTCGCCGACAATATAGCCGATGTATTCTTCTCTTACTCTGTTCTTGTCAAAGTAGCCCGGAAACAACAGCTTGCGGATTTCTTCAAGCACCTGAATAAGCACAGATTTGTTGATAATGTTATCCTCCGAAAGTCTGCAGGTTTGTTCATGCTTTGAATAGCTTTCGAGAATTTCATTGACTGTTTTATTTATATTATCATTCATATGAATACTCCTTTTTCAAAATCCTGTTTAATTCACTTACGGGAAGTCCGACAACATTAAAATAGTCGCCGTCAATCTTCTTTACAAGCAAAGAACCTTTGCCCTGTATTCCGTATGCACCTGCCTTGTCAAAAGGCTCGCCAGTTGCAATGTATTCCTCAATTTCCGAATCGGAAAGTTCAAAAAATTCAACAAGCGTTACATTGGAAAATGATTTTGCAGCACCGTTTTTAACGGTACAACAACCCGTAATAACCTTGTGCTGTCTGCCCGAAAGCAGTTTTAACATATTCTCGGCATCTTCCCTGTTCTTGGGTTTGCCAAGCATTTTACCGTCAACAAAAACTCCCGTGTCACAACCGATTACAATATCTTTTTCATAGCCGTTTTTTGAAATATGCAATGCCTTTTTGGCGGCAAGATATTCGGGACGCTTTTCAAGCGGAACATTGTTCTCAACAGTTTCGTCAATGTCTGCGGGAACAATTTTAAAATCGGTTGTTATAAAACTTAAAAGCTCTTTTCTTCGTGGTGAAGCAGATGCAAGTACAATCATAATATATCTCCGTAAAATTACTTTTGACTATTGTAACATAAAACCGAAATAAATAAAAGGTGATTATACAAAAAACACAAAATGTACAGCAATAATCAGCTATTCGGATTGACCGCACTCCGTACTTTGTATTGACAATAATTTTGCAAAGTGCTATATTTAAGGGCAGCGGTAATCCGCATAAAATAAGCACAATTCAACGAAAGGAAATGAAATATATGGCTAACATTAAGCTTCCTGTTCCCGTAACGCTTCTTACAGGTTATCTCGGTGCAGGCAAAACTACTCTTATCAACCATGTCCTCGGCAATCAGGAGGGCTACAAGTGTGCCGTTATCGTAAACGATATCGGTGAAGTAAACATTGACGCAGAGCTTATTCAAAAGGCAGGCGTTGTTACTCAGGAAGATACAAACCTTGTTCCGCTTACAAACGGCTGTATCTGTTGTACTTTGAGCGTTGACCTTATCAATCAGATTACAGACCTTGTAAAGTCAGGCAAGTTTGACTACATTCTCATTGAGGCAAGCGGTATTTGCGAACCCCTTCCGATTGCACAGTCAATCTCGGTTCTTGAGGGCGATAAGGAAAACAATATTCCCGAGCTTGTCCGTCTTGACAACATTGTTACTGTTGTTGACGCACTCCGTATGGCAACAGAATTCGGTTGCGGCGACGATCTCCTCAAGGAAGATGTTGACGAAGAGGATGTTGAAAGCCTTCTTATCCAGCAGATTGAGTTCTGTTCAACAATCATCCTCAACAAAGTTGACAAGGTAACAGAGGATCAGCTCAAGAGAGTTAAGGCTATGATTAAGACGCTTCAGCCAAAGGCACGAATTATTGAATCACAGTTCGGCAAGGTTGAAGTTAAGGATATTCTCGATACAAAGTGCTTTAATTTTGAAGAAACAGCCGCATCCGCAGGTTGGGCTCAGATTTATGATAAGGATGAAGATGACGAGGATACAGATCGTCACGGTCATCATCACCACCATCACCACCACGATGAAGACCATGACGAACACGAGCATCACGACCATGACCATGACCACGATGAGGACGGTCTTGACCACTCTCATTGCGACCACGAACACGGCCATTGCTGTCACCACGACCACGATCATGAGGACGGCGAAGAAGAGTACGGCATCGGTTCATTTGTTTACCACCGCATTCGTCCTTTCAATCAGGACAAACTTCAGCAGTTTGTTGAGAACTGGCCAAAGAGCGTAGTCCGTGCAAAGGGTGTTCTCTGGTTTGATGACAAGAGAGAAGATGTTTATGTATTCGAGCAGGCAGGCGTTCAGATTACTGCTACGGAACAGGGCAAGTGGCTTGCCGCATTCCCAAAGAAACAGCAGAAGCTCTATCTTGCAGAGTATCCGGATATGGCTGAAAAGTGGGATGAAAAATACGGTGACAGAGAAATCAAGCTTGTATTCATCGGTCAGCATATGGACAGACACGCAATTATTGATGCGCTTGATGAATGTCTTTCAGACTGATAAAATCTTATAAAAATTATGGGCAACGGAAATTCCGTTGCCCTTGTTTTTTAGGTTGACATACAAAAACGGCAGTCCAAAACCAGACTGCCGTGATTTTTGCATCTTTAAGATTCAAATTACTTTGATGACTCTGTTGTTGATGCCTCAGGCTTGAAGTTAGCATCATACTTGAATACCATTGTACCCTCGTCATCTGACTTAATTGTGATAACACCGTCCTTAAGTGTGTAATTAAGGCTCTCACCGTTAGATGTGATTGTCTTGTCATCATATGTAGCTTCAGTTGTTTTACCTGCTACTGAAAGTTCAGCCTTGCCGTCTTCCTTAAGGAGAAGGTAAGCATTGCCCATACCAAATGCTGCAAGGTTGCTGCCGTCAAGACTGATACCGCTTGCAGAAATGCTGTCGAGCTTGTAATAACCGAGTGTTGAGTTGCCGCAAGCTGTGAATGAAAGCATCATAATGAGTGCCATAACAGCCGCAATGCTGATTGTGAAAATTCTTTTCATTTGTTTTTCCTCCGTTTTCCCTATCGGGATTTCTCATTTTTCAGGCTTTGTGCCTTTGTCAGTGAATGACATGATTATTATAGCACAATGATATAAACTTTTCAAGGTTATTTGCAAAAATATGTAAAAAAAGCACCCTTTCGAGTGCTTTCCACGCCTAATTTTCAGTTATCAGTTGAACCTTGACAAAAATGCCTGGGTTCTTGGATTTTGCGGATTGTTGATTACCTGTTCGGGAGTGCCCTCTTCAGCAATTACACCGTCAGCCATAAAAATGATCTTGTCGGCAACATCTCTTGCAAACTCAATTTCGTGAGTTACAACAATCATTGTGCTGTCGGAAGTTTTAAGACTGCGGATAACATTAAGCACCTCACCCGTGAGTTCAGGGTCAAGTGCGGAAGTCGGCTCGTCAAAGCAGAGAACATCGGGATTGAGTGCAAGTGCTCTTGCAATTGCAACACGCTGTTGCTGACCGCCGCTGAGGTTACACGGATATGACTCGCTCTTTTCGGAAAGTCCTACCCTTTCAAGCAAAGACTTCGCATTGTTCTTGATAATTTCAAGTGCCTCTTTATAGCTTTTTGCACCCATATATTCGCCTGTCTGCTTTATCTGCTCCTTTGCGGCAAGCTTTGGAGCAAGCATAATATTCTCGATAACCGTATATTGCGGAAACAGGTTAAATGACTGGAACACAAGTCCGAAATGAAGCCGTCTTTTTCTGATTTCGCTGTCGCTCTTTGCAGAGCTGTCATTGCTGTCAAAAAGCACCTTGTCATCGACGGAAATCTTACCGTTACCAGGAGTTTCAAGAAAGTTAAGACATCTTAACAGCGTAGTCTTGCCCGAGCCCGATGAACCGATAATCGCAAGCACCTCGCCCTTTTCAAGAGAAAAGCTGATATCTTTCAAAACCTCTGTTTTGCCGTAGCTTTTACGGATGCTTTCAACATTTAACAAAGACATAACCTTTCCCCCTTAACCCTTGTAGTAATCAAGCTTTTTCTCGATAAATGAGAAAAGCAAGGTAAGAATTCCGCAGAATGCGAGGAAGAATACTGCCGAATAGAAAAGCGGCCAGATGAGTCCCTGCATTGAGAAGTCCTTTGCTCTCATAAGAATTTCCGGAATTGCGATAACGCTTGAAAGTGAAGTATCTTTTACAAGAGTAATAATTTCGTTGCCCATGGGTGCAGTAATTTTCTTTACAACCTGCAAAAGCACAACCTTAAAGAAAATCTGACCCTTTGTCATGCCGAGCACCTGACCTGCCTCATACTGTCCCTTTGGAACAGACTCGATACCGCCACGGAATATTTCAGAAAAATATGCGGCATAATTGATTATAAATGCGATAAGTGCGGCGTTCATTCGTGCAAATGTCACACTGCCGTTTGACACAAGCGGCGGAACATAGAACACTACGAAAAGCTGGAGCATCAGCGGAGTACCTCTGATTATCCACACAAATGTTTTTGTCAGCCATTTTAACGGCTTAAATTTTGACATTGAACCCATTGAAACAATAAGTCCCAGTGGCATTGCCGCAAGAATTGTAACTATAAATATAAGGCAGTTTTGTCCAAAGCCCTCCAACAGGCTGTTAGTAGCATTTATAAACTGATTCAT
>CAJMRT010000041.1 GCA_905215855.1 uncultured bacterium | reverse complement strand
TTTAACTAATCTTTCTTCTTAATCTTCTTTCCTTTATTCAGTTTTCAGGGTGTTTGAAAGAACACAGAGATGCACCATTAGCTCAGTTGGTAGAGCACCTGACTCTTAATCAGGGTGTCCCGGGTTCGAGCCCCTGATGGTGCACCAAGAGAAGTTGCAGGGGCTAATGAGAGCAAAGACCATTAGCCTTTGTGACGAAAGACAAGGCTCGTTGGTCAAGCGGTTAAGACTCCGGCCTCTCACGCCGGCAACGCGGGTTCGATTCCCGCACGAGTCACCAAAAGGTAAAAAAGCTGATAGGCTTATAAATACAAAAGAATAGTTGGTGTTGATGACGCTGAGGGTCCACCTGTTCCCATACCGAACACAGAAGTTAAGCTCAGTGGTGCCGAAAATACTTGGCTGGTGACGGCCCGGAAAGATAGGGAGATGCCAACACAAAGCATACACCCAATCGGGTGTTTTGCTCTATATTCCTCCATAGCTCAGTCGGTAGAGCGCATGACTGTTAATCATGATGTCACTGGTTCGAGCCCAGTTGGGGGAGCCACAACAGAGTAGTCTTTTGACTACTCTGTTTTCTTTTTTATCTAAATTTACTGCTAAATCGGGCGAGAAGGTGAGCGTTAAGAAAACAGTCCTGTGGACTGTTTTTAGTGGCTCAATGTCAATAGTTGGGGTAACCCGAAAAAACGGAATATATGAGAATTACAAGCGGCAGAGAATTATTCTATCACTTATTTTTTAATCATATTCAGGTGTAAAAACATTAGTTGACAAAATTAACTTTATGCGTTATTATGAAAATGTAGAAATTGCACAAAGCACAAAAATACAGTTTATAGATAAAGGAGGTAATTAATTATGAAAAAAGCATTTTTATTGTTCCTTATGTTAATAATAGCTTGTTTTATTATTATCGGCTGTAAAGACTCTTCAAATAACACCAATAATTCGAGTAATGCGAATGTTGGAGTGCTAAGAGATTTATCTGTGAATTTGGAAAAGAATTATAGCGTTCCCGATTCTGACAGCAATGTAATTGAACTTACTTCAACACCTGATGAACTTTATCAAAATGACCTTAAGAAATTAATATCAATATCGGATGATGTGATCCGTGTAACAGTTCAAAATGTAGCTTATACAAGCTATGAAGGCGTTGCTTGGACAAAATTAGATGTCCTGATAACTGATACATTAAAAGGAGATTTAAGAGTCGGAGATGTAATATCAGTATTTAATTTGGGTGGATATATTCCGCTTAGTGAACATATTGAAGGACATAATGATGCGTTTCGATTTAAAAATTTAAGTGCAGAGGAAATTAAAACGACTTTTCTTAAAGAAACAATTGACGGTGAAAAAACGGTTCAAAAGTCGGATGATTTGATACTGTGTTTAGTTCAAACTCCTAAGAATAGTCCGTTGCCGAACGGTGCATATGAAAGAGTTTCTTATACAGGTCAGTTATATGCTGATGGCGACAATAAATTTGTTCAGTTGATTACTGACAGTTCCGAAACAACAGAGAAAACATATTCCTATGACGATATCAAGAAAATGACAGAATAGAAAAGTTATAAAATAAATAGCGATAATCATAGCGTGTAATGGTAGTACTACATCTAATATCAGACCATGTGTTTTCATTGATTCCAATGTTTGTTTGCGAAAATTCTCTATAAAACTATCATTTGTTATGAAAATAATAAAACAAGGAGGTGTTTCTATTGAAAAAAGCAATATGTTTTACTTTATGCCTGCTTACTTTTTTCTTTATCAGCGGTTGTAATAGTATGAATTTTTCTAAGAAATCAACCGAAACAGGAACTTATGTCAATGATGAAGTGTCGCTTGAGATAAAGAATGATAGTATTGATAATTCGGGGTTAGTGTTACTGATTTCAAACAAAACAAACACCGATCTTACTTATGATTCAACTTATTATATAGAACAAAAAAAGAATGGAGTTTGGTATTCATCAGATAATGAACAATATTTTAATGCATTAGCGATATTGTTGGAATCAAAGGCTACGAATGAATTTGAAGTGGATTTTGAGACTACTCTTCCGCAAGGGGAATATAGAATAATTAAATCCATAAATGTTTCAACTGGAAGCATTCCTTTGATGGTAGATTTCAAAATATTCTAGCATAATGAGAATATCCGGATTGCGATAGTAACAGGCTTAATTTCAATAGTTCTGACAACACGAAAAATAGAATATATGATAATCACAAGCGACAGGAATTAAGCTGTCGCTTGTTTTATTTTATTTCAGATTGTTCAATCTTAACCAAAAATATAAAGCGTAGAATTTGAACTGCTACATAATTTCATTTTAAATTGGCAATAATTACAAATTATTATATAATTTGATTATGCACAAAGCACAAAAATTCGACAAAATATTTACATCTTATAAGTGTAGTGCTATAATAAATGTAGATTGTATTGAAATATTGATGTTTTCAATGTTTGAAATGTAAGGAGTTGTAGTGTATGAAGAAATTCTTATCTATTGTTACCTCGGGAACATTGGCTTTGTTAATGGCGACAACAAGTGTTGTGACAAGCTTTGCTTATGACGGAAACGATGATTCTGCTAAAGCTACAGACGCAGTTAGCTTGGAAGTTGTTTCGGACAATACTATTCCTGCCGAAGAGCCTACCGGTCCTAATGAAACAGTTCCGACTGTTCCTTGTGAGCCGACAATTAACTATCCGCAAATCAATAGATTTTCAAATAATGCCACAGGCACTAAAATTAGCTGGAATTCTTATTCCGGTGCAGTTAAGTACAGAGTATATGTTTTTAACGGAAAGTCGTGGAGCCGTGTGGGCGAGAGTATAACCACTAACTTTACACATACCTCATTAAGGGATGGCGTTACTTACCGCTATACTGTCAGAGCTATGGATAAAAACAATAAATTTGTAAGTGACTACAATAAAGACGGATATTCAAATACATTTTTTGCACCGCCTGTAATCAGTTCACTTCAAAATGTTTTTGGCGGTGTTACTGTTAAATGGAGCAAGAACTCTGCAATAAACAGCTATCGTATTTACAGAAAGACAAAAAATACAGGTTGGAAACGAATCGGAAATTCTGATAACGGTTCTTTTACTGACACAACAGCAGAATCGGGTATTAGCTATACGTATACCCTCAGAGCACTTGACGCTGAAAATAACTTTGTAAGTTATTACAATGACGGAAAATCCGTTACATATGTAAAAACTCCGACAATCAATAAAATTGAGAATACTGCAACAGGTTCAAAAATCAGCTGGGGAAAGTGCAATGGTGCTTCAAAATACAGAGTTTATTATCTTCAAAACAGGAGTTGGAAAGCTCTCGGCAACACTACTGCAACAAGCTTCACTCATGATAAACTCAAGTCGGAAACAACACACACTTATACCGTAAGATGTCTTGACAGAAAAGGCAATTTTGCAAGCGGTTATGACAAGAACGGTACAAGCAATATTTTTCTGAATCCTCCTACAATTTCTTCGCTTGCTAATATTAACGGCGGTGTTGAAATCAAGTGGAATACCCTTAAAGATGCTGACAGTTACCGTGTTTACAGAAAGACTAAAAATACAAGTTGGACTCGTATCGGCAATGCTGAAAGCAATACATTTAAGGATACAAATGTTAAATCAGGTACTGCATACACATACACAATCAGATGTATTGATAAAGACGGTAATTTTGCAAGCTATTTTAATAACGGCAAAAGTGTTACCTTTGTAAAAACTCCTACAATCAATAAAATTGAGAATACTGCCACCGGTTCAAAGATTAGCTGGGAAAAGTGTGCGGGTGCGTCAAAATATAGGGTGTATTGCCTTGACAGCAACAAAGGTTGGAAAGCACTTGGCACAACGGCATCAACAAGTTATACCCACGATAAGCTTGTTGACGGTACAACATACACTTACACTGTAAGATGTCTTGACAGCAAAGGCAATTTTGCAAGTGGTTATGACAAAGACGGCACAAGCAATACCTTTATTGCACCGCCTGCAATTTCAAAGGTATCGAAAGCCGAAAACGGAAATCTTGTTGAATGGAACAGTGTGCCGGAGGTTGCAGGCTACAGATTGTACAGAAAGACTGTAAACACATCGTGGAGTAAACTTGCCGATGTAACCGAAGGCACATCATATGTAGATACCTCCGCTAAAAAGGATAATGTCTATTCATACACATTGCGTTGTCTTGATAAGAACGGTAATCTTATCAGCTCATACATTTCAAATACAAAGTACTATCACAACGGTGTGCTTGCTGACGGAAAAATTACAGTAAACGGTCAAACTTATAATTTCGCCAAAGGATTGTTCCGTTCGGGTTATCAGAAAATCAACGGCAAGAGGTACTACTACAACTCAAAGGGCGTGGTTGTTAAAAATACAATTGTCGGTTCAAAGAGAGAAGGTTGGTACTATGCCGACAAGAACGGTGTTTGTTGTGAAAGCGAAGAAATGCGTCTTGCCGCAGAATATATGATGACTTATTGTAAGGGCGATACTCTTGATGAAAAGATGAAGTCAGGATTCTTATATATGGCAAAAAATTTCCCGTATAACCGTACATATGACCACCCGAAGAAAGCCTCTGATTTGCCTGCACTTGCAATTGACCTCTTTAAGAATAAAAAAGGTAATTGCTTTAGATATGCTGCCGCTTTTGCCTGCACAGCGAGAATCGCAGGTTATCGTTCAAGAGTTGTAATCGGTGATGTACTTGGCAGTCCTCACGGGTGGACAGAGGTGCTTGTAAACGGCGAGTGGCTTATTTGCGATCCCGATGCACAGCTTCCGGGTTATAAGGCTCCCGACTACAAGCCATATATGATGAAAAAGCATTATTGGACTCTTAATCCTCATGTAAAATGTGAGGTAACAATTGAGAACGGCAAGGCTGTATGGAAATAATGGTGTGAATATATAAAATTTATTTAGTCAAAGCTAATGAATTTTTGTAAATTCTTGACTTATATGGAATAAATTTGTATAATTATTACATCATTGTGAGAGGCAGAATAAATAATTGTAATCCTCGATTTGCAATGTAAATCGGGGATTATTTTTTAATTTTAAAATGGAGAGGATTTTATGAAAAGAAAGTTTTTAAAATCAGCCGCTGCAGTACTTGCAGTAACAATGGCTTTTTCGGGACTTCCTGTAGGTGCATATGCACTTGATACAAGCGGAAATATTTCTGAAACATCGGTTGCGTCAGATGTAACAATTCCTGTTGAACCGACAACATCAATTTATCCGACGGATCCGATTGAGCCGACAATTCCAATTTATCCGACTCAGCCTGTAGAACCGACAGAGCCTGCAATCGTAAATTATCCCGAAATTACAAGCTTTTCAAACACTGCAAAAGGTACAAAGATAAGCTGGAGTAAGTACGATTCAGCGGCTAAATACAGAGTATATGTCCGTAAAGGAAGCTCATGGAGTCGTATCGGAGAAACAACTGCTACAAACTTTACACACAATTCTCTTAAAAACAACACAACATATGTTTATACCGTAAGAGCGTTGGACAAAAAGAATAACTTTGTAAGCGACTTCAATCGGGACGGCTATGCAAATATTTTTATTGCTCCTCCTGTTATCAGTTCAATTGAGAATATTGACGGCGGTGTAAAAATTAAGTGGAGCAAAAACAGCTATGTTCCAAACTACCGTGTTTACAGAAAAACAAAGAACACAAGTTGGACGCGCATAGGCAGTACCAGAAACGGTTCTTTTACCGATGCAACTGCCGTATCAGGTACAAGCTACACATATACAATCAGAGCACTTGATAAGAAAGATAATTTCATTAGTTATTTCAACAGCGGAAAAGGCATTACATATGTAAAAGCACCTACAATCACAAAGATTGAGAACACTGCCACAGGTTCAAAAATCACTTGGTCAAAGTGCAGTGGTGCGGCAAAGTACAGAGTATATTACCTTGAAAAAAACAGTTGGAAACGACTTACCACAACTACAGCAACAAGCTATACACACGGTAAGCTTACCAACGGTAAAAAGTACACTTACACTGTAAGATGTCTTGATAAAAAAGACAAGTTTGTAAGCGGATTTTCTAAAACCGGAAAGACTAATCTTTTCCTCGCTCCACCTGCAATTTCAAGCGTATCAAAGGCTGAAAACGGAAATCTTATAAGCTGGAAGAAAGTTTTGGGTGCTGACGGTTACAGACTTTACAGAAAATCGTACGGCTCATCATGGAGCAGAATTGTTAGTACAACCGACAATTCATTTGTTGACACAACAGCTGCAAAGGATGCAGTTGTTGCATACACATTGCGTTGCCTTGATGAAAAGGGCAATCTCATAAGCTCATATGTTGATAATACAAAGTATTATCGCAACGGAGTACTTGCCAACGGTACAATCACAGTAAACGGTAAAAAATTGACCTTTGACAAGGGTGTTCTGCGTACAGGTATGCAGACGATTAAATATTACTACAACGCATCGGGCGTTCTTCAGAAAAACGGTATCGTAGGTTCTGACAAGAGCGGCTGGTACTATGCCGATAAGAACGGCAAAATTGACTTTTCGTACAGTAACGGTATTACTCAGAACGGTAAAGACTGGAATGTAATGAGCGGCAAGGCAACAAGGGTTAAAACAAAATCCGACAAAACTCTTTTCAGAGCCTTGAAGGTAGTTGCAAAGGTTACCAATAAAAGTATGAGCAAATCGCAGAAGCTTAAGGCTTGCTTTAACTATACAAAGAATGCTTACAAGGAACTCAATCCGAGAATCCCACATTATCACGGAAGCGATTGGCCGATAATCTACGCAAACGATATGTTTGTTGACGGTGCAGGCAACTGCTTCAGCTACGGAGCGGCATTTGCTTATATGGCAAAAGCTATCGGCTACAAAAATGTGTATTGCTGCAACAGCGGCGGTCACGGCTGGGCAGAGGTTGACGGCTTGGTTTATGACCCTGAGTGGAGCAGACATCACGCCAAAGATTACTATGCACTTAACTACAACACCACAAAAGACCCGAATTATAAGGTAGCTATTGCAACCGGATATTCATGGATGCATGTGAAAATATAGTTATTTGGTTATCGGAGAGAGTAAATGGTCTTTAGTTCATTAGTATTTTTATGTATTTTTCTTCCGACGGTATTTTTGCTGTACACATTAGTGCCATCGCTGAAGTTCAGAAACGGACTTCTCATTGTTGCAAGCTTAATTTTCTATGCTTACGGCGAGCCTGTTTATGTTTTGTTGATGATATTCAGTTCACTTTTGAACTATATCTGTGCAAGGCTTGTAGCAAATGAAAACGCAAAGAGAAAATTGGTTCTTGTCCTTGCTGTTGTTATCAACCTCGGCATACTTGCTGTGTTCAAATACTCGGGATTCTTTGTTGAATCTCTCAACTCGGTTACAGGACTTGCAATTCCTGTTCCGCAGATTGATTTGCCGATTGGTATTTCATTCTTTACATTTCAGGCTTTGTCCTATGTAATTGATGTTTACCGCAAAACGGTTGATGCACAGAAAAATTACCTCTATGTTCTTCTTTACATAACATTTTTCCCGCAGCTTATTGCAGGTCCTATTGTTAAATACAGGGACATCAGCGAACAGATTGTTGACAGAGAGCAGACTGCTGAAAAGATTGCAGAGGGTATGCGCCGTTTTATCTGCGGCCTTGCAAAGAAAGTTCTCATTGCAAATACAATGGGACAGACAGCCGACATTATTTTCAATGCGGGTGACGGTTATCTTTCCGTTGTAACGGCTTGGCTCGGTGCTTTGGCATATCTTTTCCAAATCTATTACGATTTTTCGGGTTATTCCGATATGGCAATCGGTCTTGGCAAAATGTTCGGCTTTGACTTTAAGGAAAACTTCAACTATCCTTACGGTGCGGTAAGCGTTAAGGATTTCTGGAGAAAGTGGCATATTTCGCTTTCAACATGGTTTAAGGAATATCTTTACATTCCTCTCGGCGGCAACCGAAAGGGCAGGATGAGAGCTGTGCTAAACAGACTTATTGTTTTCTTTTGCACAGGTCTTTGGCACGGTGCAAGTTGGACATTTGTAATCTGGGGTCTGTATCACGGCGTATTCCTTCTTCTTGAAGAGTTTATTCCTATTCTCGGCAGACTTCCTAAGGTTATAAATCACATCTACGCATTGCTTGCAGTAACAGTCGGTTTCGTAATATTCCGAGCCGACACTATCGGTCAGGGCTTTGACTTTATCGGCAATATGTTTGCCGGCTTTAATATTACAGACAAGTCGCTTTCGCTTGCCCTCACTCAGCTCACACCGTGGTTTATAGTTATTCTTGTTGCTGCGATTATAGGCTGTGCCCCAATCAAACCGATTGCGGATAAGTTTAGAATCAACGGTTCAGCGGCTGCGCTTGTCGGCAAAAAGCAGAGCGTGGCTCAAACAGTACTGTATGTGCTTGCATTTGCCCTGCTCATATGGTGCATAATCAGATTGTCGGGAACTTCCTACAATCCGTTCATCTATTTCAGATTTTAAGGAGGCGGCAATATGAAGAAAAAAGTATTTTCTGTAATTTTTACAACCGCCTGTCTTTTGTGTTGTGTTATTCCGTTTGCAGGAATGATTGTTGCTCCGAGCAACGAGGCAATCGGTAATGAACAGCAGACAAAGTTTCCGTCAGTCAAAGCCGAAAACGGCAGCTTTAACGAAGAGTATCTTCAACAGCTTGGCGATTACTTTTCAACCCATTACGCATTAAGACCGCAGATAATGTCGGCTGATGCGGAAATTCAGTCAAAGGTTTTCGGTGTATCGAATGTTGACACGGTTACTGTCGGAAACGACAATTGGCTTTTCTATTCTGCAACGCTTGATAACTATCTCGGCAGAAATTTGATGTCAGATCGTGCTTTGTTCAACACAAGGCACAACCTTGAGATTACTCAGAATTATCTCACAGAAAATAATGTTAAATTCCTGTTTACGGTTGCACCGAACAAAAATACACTCTATTCCGAAAATATGCCTTACTACTACGGCAAAAAGGAAAGTTCCGAAAGCAATCTTAATAACTTCACTTCTTCACTCAAGGACAGCAAGCTGAATTATTGTGACTTGCTTACAAAACTTAAAAGCTACGATGAAACGCTTTACCTTGAACAGGATTCACACTGGAACAATAAGGGCGCGTTGATTGCGTACAATGAGATTCTTGACAAGCTCGGCAAAACTCATGAAACCTATGAGAATGCAGCGGCAAGCAGGTCAAAGAACTTTTACGGTGATCTTGGCAATATGCTTTATCCGTCAACACAACAGCCGGAGTATAATTTTGATTTTGATATCAATCAGACCTATTCATATGTTACCCCGACAAAGAGTGTTGAGGAGGCGATGATTGCAACTCAGAATGATAAGGCAACAGGCAATTTGTTTATGTACCGTGACTCATTCGGCAACGCACTTTTGCCTTACTTTGCAAATGCCTACAACTCGGCATATTTTACAAAAGCATTCCCGATTAACCTCTCGCTTGAGGTTATGTCGAGAAACAGCGATACTGTTGTTTTTGAAATTGCAGAGAGAAATCTCATTTGGTTTGCACAGAATCCGCCGGTTCTTCCTGCAAGAGAGTTTACGATTCCGAAAAATTCAAAGACTGTAGACAACAAGTTTACGGTTGATGCGAAAATTTCGGAAGTCAATATGCAGTATGTCAATGTTTCGGGCAGTGTTGATAAAGAGCTTTGCAAGGATAACAGTGAAATTATTGTTCTTGTAAAAGACAACAACGGTGGTCAAAGAGCATTTGAGGCATTTACAACATCAAATGATAAAACGGATTACGGTTATCAGGCATATATCCCTACGGAATATATGAACCCCGATTCGGTTGATGTCAGCATAGTAATAAAAAACGGCAGTGAATATCTTAAAACTGCAACAAAAACAGCAGATATTCAGCAAGCCGATATTTAATATGATATTATACAGGAGAGATTAAAATGAAAAGAAAGCTAATATCAGTTTTAGGTGTAATTGCTTTGGTTCTTGCAATTTGTGCAACGATGTTTTGCGTGTCAGGCTGCGGTTCTGATGTAAAGGTTAAAATTAACGATTCAGGCGTTACAACCGAGGCAGACGGTAACACGGATATGACTGTAAAAGAAATACTCGAAAAGGCTGAAATCAAGCTTGGAGATAAGGACGAAACAGAGCCAAAGGCTGATGAAAAGCTTGGCGACAATACAGAAATCACAGTAAAGCGCTATGCAAAGGTAACTGTTAAGAACGGCAGTGATGAAAAGACAGTTGAGCTTGTAGGCGGTACTGTTGAGGATGCTGTTAAGAAGGCAGGCTTTAAGCTTGATGACAGCGTATCATGCGATGCTGACAAGGCATCATACCTCAAAGACGGTATGACAATTACTCTTACAAACAGCATTGAAGTGAGTCTTACAGTTGACGGAAAAACAACCAAGTGCAAAACTCAGGCTGAAACAGTAAAGGCATTCCTTGAGGAGCAGAAAGTAGATCTCGGCAAGGATGATGAAGTTTCGCCAAAGCTTGATGAGAAAATCAAGGACGGTTCCAAGGTTGTTGTAAAGCGTGTTGAGTACAAGACAAAAACCGAAAAGGTAAGCGTTGACTACAAGACAGAAGAGCAGGAAAGCAGCTCACTTGCATCGGGTGAAACTAAGGTTACACAGGAGGGTGTAAAGGGCGAAAAAACTGTAACATACAAGGTTAAGTATGTTGACGGCAAGGAAAAGTCAAAAGAAAAGGTAAGCGAAAAGGTTACAAAAGAGCCTGTAAAGAAGATTGTAACTGTAGGTACAGCGGTAGAAAGCAGTGCTGTTGAAACTCCTCAGCAGTCACAGCAGACACAGCAGTCGCAGAAACCACAGCAGAGCAGCAGTGCTCAGTCAAGTCAGGCTTCACAGGGCAAGACAATTGTATCAAAGCAGGCAGTGTATGATTGTGACGGTTCGGGTCACGGTTACTATGTAATCAAGTGGTCTGACGGCACAGAAACATACGAAGAATTTTAATAAATTACAAATACAAGCAGCTCCCAAAAAGGGGGCTGCTTTGTATATTTGTTATTGATATTTAATATGCACTGCTATATAATTGGATTACAAGTCAGTTTTTATATTGGGAGGTGATTATTATGCCGTTGCAGATTGTTCGGAATGATATAACTAAGATGAAATGTGACGCAATTGTTAATGCGGCGAACAGTTCGTTGCTTGGCGGAGGCGGTGTTGACGGTGCAATTCACCGTGCGGCGGGGCATGAATTGCTTAATGAATGCAGAAAGCTTGGCGGTTGCAGAACGGGCGAGGCGAAAATTACCGGTGCGTACAAACTGCCCTGCAAGTATGTTATTCACACGGTCGGTCCTGTGTGGCAGGGCGGAAATTATCATGAGAAAGAACTGCTTTCTTCCTGTTACCGCAATTCGTTGCAGCTTGCAAGGGCTTATGAATGCGAATCGGTTGCCTTTCCGTTGATTTCATCGGGGATTTACGGCTATCCGAAAGAACAGGCTTTGCAGGTGGCAATCAACGAAATCTGTAAATTTCTTGCAGACAACGATATGCTCGTTTATATTGTTGTGTTTGACAAAGACGGATTCCGTGTCAGCAAAAAGCTTGTCCGTGATATTGCCGAATACATTGACGAACACTATGTTGAAACACACTATTCTGAAAACCGCAGTCGTGAATTATCCCGTCTTTTAAGACAGCCGGAGACTTATCCAATGCAAACCGCATCTTTGAATTTGGCTGATGTTGTAAATCAGCTTGACGAAAGCTTTTCTCAGATGCTTTTGCGTAAAATTGACGAAAAAGGTTTGACGGATTCTCAGTGTTATAAAAAGGCAAATGTTGACCGTAAGCTGTTTTCTAAAATAAGAAACAATGTCAATTATAAACCTAAGAAAACTACCGCAATTGCCTTTGCAATTGCTCTTGAACTGTCGCTTGATGAAACTAAAGAAATGCTCCAAAAGGCAGGCTATGTACTTTCACACTCGAACAAGTTTGATGTTATCATTGAATATTTTATTCAAAAGGGAGAGTATAATATTTTTACTGTAAACGAGGCTTTATTTGAATTTGACCAAGTTTTGTTGGGTCAGTAAATGTCGCATTTCAGGCGACCATATGTTATCCCGAAAGTTATATGATTAAGTCAAGATAAAAAACTTAATTACTTTTGGAGGTAACAACTATGAAAAACAACATTACAGAATTGGTATTCATTCTCGACAGAAGCGGTTCAATGTCAGGGCTTGAACAGGACACAATCGGCGGATTTAATTCGCTTATTGAAAAACAACGCAGACAGGACGGCAAGTGCTATGTTTCAACCGTATTGTTTGATCACGAAACCGAGGTTCTTCACGACAGGGTTGAATTGTCGGAAATTTCAAAAATGACTGAAAACGATTATACGGTTCGTGGTGCAACGGCACTCATTGACGCTATCGGCGGTGCGATTCATCACATTGGCAACATTCATAAGTATGCAAGAGAAGAAGATGTTCCCGAACACACCTTGTTTGTGATTATGACCGACGGAATGGAGAACGCAAGCCGTATCTATTCAAGCAATAAGGTCAAGAAAATGATTGAGCGTCAGAAAAATCGCTACGGCTGGGAATTTCTTTTCATCGGAGCTAACATTGATTCCGTTGAAACCGCTAAGCATTTTGGAATCAATTCCGACCGCTCCGTTAATTATCACGCTGACGGTCAGGGTACGGCTGTTGTTTTTGACGCAGTATCAAAAACCGTGTGCAATTTCAGAAAAAGCAGACCGCTTTCATCGTCTTGGAGTGATGAGATAGACAAGGATTATGAAAGCAGAAAATAAGAGGCAGAACAGTTTTGGTTTTTGCACTCAGGACAAAACAAAAGACCTATATTTACTTTAGAATAAGTAAATATAGGTCAAATTTATTGAAGTCACATTGGAAAGAATCAATCTTTTTATACTTGAAATTACTTTTAATGCATTTTGGCATTTTTGTGAGTTCATTTTTTACAAACCAAATTTTATGATTTGGGTCAACTTTGTCTGCAATTTCATCTTTGTTTATACATTCAACATTTTCAAATGCCTCAAACCAGTTTTCTTTGTAGGTGCAAAGGTGGGTGTTGTTCGGATAATAATACGACATAATTCCGAATGCACTGTCGCAGTAAACAAAAGTGTCTAATTCTGACTGTTGAGAACTGAATCTTTCACGAAAATTTGTCATTGACGGATTATATTCAAACAATCCTGTTGCAACAAGACAGCCGATATTTACAACGCAAAGCAGGGTGCATATTATTTTGCTCGGCTTTGGTTTTATATCTTTTACGCCGAAAGCAACGAGAATTGCAAAGATACCGAGAATTACAACGCTGTATCTTGCAATGTAAAATGGGCGTATAAAAACAGTTACGAACAACCCGATTATTTGAATACCCATAACGCAGACATCTGCAAAAATTATACACAATTTTCTGTTGCTTTTTTTCAAAAGAACGAGTGCAGATACCGCTATGCCCGATATGAATACAATTACAGACAAGGGTTCAACTCCGCTGAGCCAAAAATTACTTGAGGCTGATTTTGTTTGATTTAAAAGAGGAATTATCCAAAATGAATATCCTGCCACCATAACAAGGTCTGAAATAACAACACGCTTGAACAAATTTCTGTCTTTAATGAGCAGATATATATTTGCAAAAGCAAAGATAATTGCAACTGCAAGAAGTGCGTAGATGTGATTGTATGCAGCCCCAAGTCCTGCTATAGCAAATAAAATGCAGTGATGAAACTTTTTGTTTGCTATAAAAAGCAGAGACTCAATAAAGCATAATGTAACAAAAAATATGCTCCATGAGTATGACCTTTGCTGAACGCTGAAATAGAGCATCATTGGCACAGCTCCGACAGTCAGCATATAAATTATTGATGTTTTACTGCCGTAGTGCTTTTTTATGATTGTGCATCCCAAAAACAGCGTTGCAATGTAACCGATTGCCGAAAATATTTTTGTTGCTGTTATTGAGTATCCAAAGATACAGCAAAATGTTTTCAGCGACAAAAAGTACAGTGGTGGGTGCATATCGGATTTCAGAATATTGATTATGTCTGAATAATCGTGCTGAATCAGCGACAGCGTGTAAGCCTCGTCAAACCATATATTGTCATTAAATATAAGTGTCAGGGAAAACAATGACAAAACAGCAAATATAATATATACCGTATGATTTGCCCTGACTTTTAATTTGCTCATCATAATATCTCCGTTTCTGAATTTATAAGATAATTTTACCATTACAGGGCTATAAATTCAAGATTAACGGAAAACGGTCTGCCCATGATATGTTTTACACACCTGAAAAGCTTAGCACCTTTTCAACAGATTTTGAATACACTTTCCATTCGTCCTGCTTTTCTTTAAGGTGTCTTATACCTTTGCGTGTGAGGTGGTAGTATTTACGCTTTCTGCCGTCAAATTCTTCCCAGTAGCTTTCAAGCAGATTTTCTTCTTCAAGTGCGTGAAGAATGGGATAGAGAGTACCCTCTTTAAGCTCAAATACGCTCTCGCTCTGTAACTCAAGCTCTTTAATAATTTTGTATCCGTACATATCGCTTTTCTTTAAAACGCTCATAACAAGCATTGCTGTACTGCCTTTGATAAGTTCTTTACTGATTTTCATTTTATTTGCTCCTTTCCGATTAGCTCTGAATGAAGAAATTAAATCCGGTTTCGTATTCTTTTTTATGTTCAATAGGTTCGCATATCTTGGATATTTTACCGTCCGAAACACTTATGTCAATGGTTTTGTATGTGTGTCCTTTTTTGTCGATAACAAATGTCACACAGGGGTATAGACTGTATTTCGGATTTCCGAGATTATCATTAGCATAGTATATTTTTGAAATTGCAGAAGCCTTATAAATAAGAGATTTTTCGTATAATTTACTGATTGAATCTCCAACCTTGAGATCATTTATTGCATCAACCTCTTTCGTGGTTAATAACAAATCATCATAGAAAATTGATGTGTTTAAAGCGTTATAATCTAAAGATAAATACATATTACAATTGATGTCTTTGACTGAAATCATATTGCCGTTATGCCGATATACATACTCCTTGTCCAAAGAATCAACAGTCGGATGTTTGCGGTATTTGAAATTCAGTTGGAAGTCAAATCCGTTTGCTTTTGCATTGTCCAAAAATTCATTGCTTGTGGTTTTTAGATTGGCATTCATCACAAAGTCAATTATTTTTTCTCTTTCTGCAAGAATTTCGGTAGATTTTGAATTTATCTCTACTCTTGAAGTAACCGCACAAATTCCCGTGATGAGAAAATTGACAGATAGAACTACAATGAAAATATTTTTAAAGCCATTTGTTATTTTCAGATGAATTTTTCTGCCTTTCATCCGCTCGTTTTTTCTGATTTTAATCAGAACCGCAATTGCCCACAGCAACAACAGTGCCATAATTATAAAAGGAATTGCCGTGTAGCACCACTCATTGACTGCCGAATACTCAATATTTTCATATGCAAACAGACTGTCAATATACGCAATTGGACCTTTTGTGATGATAGTCATAATCGCATAAACCGCAGGTTGGAAGATTGACGAAAATTTGATTATAAGAAGAAATGAGCCTTGCAATGTTATTGAGATTGCAGACATTAAAACCTGAAAGCCAAGCGATATTATGATGAAGATTGCAACCGATTTGTGACTTTTCTTTTGACTGTAAATTATCATCACCGTGTATGTGGCAAGAATTATCAGCGACCAAAAATCAAACATTGCGTAATGCGTCAAGTTTGAATATTCTGCAACATAGCAGAATAGCGGTGATGCGTTTACGGTTGCCATAAAAAGTGCAATAACTGCCACAAGACAAATGAATGTGAATACTCCACGATATTTATTTTGGTGAAGAGCATTCAACGGCACGGCGGTGTCATCGGGATTGCCCATTTCTTCGGTTGCACGCTTTTCGGCTTCTTCTTTTGAGTAGCCTATGTCAACATAATAGTCGATTTTATCAAGCAAGTGCGATTCAAGCTCGGCTGTAATTAGCTTTCGGGAGCGTTCGTCTGCAATTTGCTCCGCAACTTTTTCAAGAAATCTATTCTTCATATTATCCCTCCCACATTAATACCTCGCAGTTCTATATACATTTTTAAAGTATAGTCAAGGGGGGAGGTAAAAATTATTGAGTGGAATTTTATAATAAATCAAATTATATAAAAGCCGCAAAGCTATTGTCATACAGTAGCGGCGAACCTTGTTCGCCATTTGTTTTGTGTGTAAACACAAAACAATAAATATCTGTATTGAATTTGTTGTTAAATGATCATTTTGCCCCAAGCTTACGCTTGTGACGATTGGCGAACACGGTTCGCCGCTACAAATGAATACATAATTTCCATAATATCAAAACATTTTTGTAAAACATAAAATTTCATCAAGGCGGGCGTCCAATGAACGCCCCTACAGAATTGCTGCATAAAACACGGCTTGTT
>CAJMRT010000040.1 GCA_905215855.1 uncultured bacterium | reverse complement strand
TATGATGTTGAAGATGTTGTAAAGGTAAGAACAGGCGAAACAGGTTACGATGCAATGCAGGATATTGAGTAATCCTTATTACATTACCTATCCTTTTTAATTCACATAAACCGAAAGGGCTGACGCAGAAATGTGTCAGTCCTTTTGGGTGTTTATCAAAGGATGGAGTGAATTAGGTTTATCGAATTATCGGTCGGGTAACAAAGTAAGGCAAAAGCCAAAATTTCTGTTTCAAATATAAAAGTTTGGTCAACCTTTTTTAAAGGGTTGACCTGAATTTTAAATTTATTAATGTTACTCTGACATTGAGCGTAGAACAGATGAGTATTCACAAACAATTCAACAAAAATAAAAGGTCTACTGTCAAAGACAATAGACCTTTTATGGTGCCGGTGACCGGACTTGAACCGGTACGGTATCGCTACCGGCGGATTTTGAGTCCGCTACGTCTGCCAATTCCATCACACCGGCAAATGCAATATGTATTATACAATACAAATCGTAAAAAATCAAGTTAAATTTTTAAAATTTTCCATCTGATAGAATTAAAGTTACTTTGGAAATTAACGCTGATAAAACTAATACCGGAATCGGCAAAATTGTTTTATTCTTTATTCCCATTTTTCTTTTAAGTATATATAAACACAGAAAATTTTGATAAAATAGAAAAAATTGCAGAAAGCTGTGTTATTTATGTTCGACAAAAATTTAATTGATTTATCGGTTATGTCTACCGATCAGATTGACAAAATTATCAGAAAAGCTAAAAAGATTATGCAGAGTCCTGCCGACTACCGACACGCCTGTGACGGCAAGATTCTTGCTACTTTATTTTATGAACCGAGTACAAGAACACAGATGTCATTCCAGACAGCCATGCTTAAACTCGGCGGAAGAACAATCGGTTTTGACAACCCGATGAATTCATCTGTTGCAAAGGGCGAAAGCCTTAAAGATACAATTACAATTGTCGGCGAATATGCCGATATTATCGCAATGCGTCATCCTGTTGAGGGTACTGCCGCTGCGGCATCTCTCTATGCAGGCATTCCCGTTGTCAACTGCGGTGACGGCGGTCACCTTCATCCAACCCAGACGCTTGCTGACATTATCACACTCAGCTGTGAAAAAGGCAGACTTGATAATCTCAGAGTAGGTGTATGCGGTGACCTTCTCAACGGCAGAACAGTTCATTCGCTTATCAAGACACTTGCAAAATATCCGAACAACAGCTTTGTACTTATCTCAACAAAGGAACTCAGCGTTCCGCTTTATGTTATTGACATTCTTGAAAAGAACGGCTGTAAGTATGAAATTTCTCATAGTCTTGCAGATGCAATCACAGACCTTGATGTTCTGTATATGACAAGAATTCAGCGTGAGAGATTTGCAAGCGAAGAAGATTATCAGGCGCAGAAAAATGTTTTTGTTCTCGACAAAGAAAAGCTTGACAAAGCAAGAGAAGATATGATTATTCTTCATCCGTTGCCGAGAGTAAACGAAATTACGGTTGACATTGACGATGACCCGAGAGCGTTGTATTTCAAACAGGCTCAGTACGGTATGTACGGCAGAATGGCACTTATTCTTCTGCTTTTGCAGGATGATGAGTTTTTTGTTGAAAACAGACCGTTTGTTGTATCGAATCATCACTGCAACAATCCGAAATGTATCACACAGCAGGAGCCTTATCTTCCAAATCTCAGCTACGAAAAGCTCGGCATGGTGATGTGCGGTTACTGCGACAAGAGAATGGACTGAGGTGTATTAAATGAGTGAACATAAGAAAAAGAAAAATCCTGCGGCTGCTATGATGATGACCTCTCTCGCCTATATCGTACTCGGCATTGTGACCGTTGTCTTTCCGCAAAAGGTGCTTGATGTTCTGTGCTATGCACTCGGCGGCGCAATGACGGTTTACGGACTGTTCAACATAATTTCTTTCTTTGTTGACAGAGAAGGCGGCATGTACTTTGAGCTTGTAATAGGCGTTATTTCAACCGGCTTCGGTATATTTGCTTTGTTTTCACCCACTTCAATTGCGGCAATAATCAATATTCCGATTGGCATTATCATTATTGTTGACAGCATTATGGATATGAAACATTCGCTCACGCTGAGATCGCTCGGTATGAAAAAATGGTGGATTCCGTTTATTATAGCAATTGTAATGATTATGTTCAGTCTTACAACAATTTTCTTTACAAACATTTTTGGTGCATTGCTTATGATTGCACTCGGAATTGCGCTTATTTATGAAGGTGTTTCGGGATTTTCACTTATTATTCTGCTCAGCCGTTATCACAAAGAATACGACCGCAATCAAAGAATGATTGATGCAGAAGCAACCGATATAAACTGAATATGATTAAACCGTCCGCAGATTTTACGGACGGTTTTCTTTTTTTGTTATAAGGTAATATATGAACCGAGGTGAATACTGCAAAGAATACATTCTTTGACGGTAAGTTCTTCAGACTGCTCCATTGCCGATTTGTACAAATCAAGTTGCTTCTTGTAAAGTCCTGCAAGTTTTGTTATATCTTTTACCCTGTCGGTTTTGTAATCGACAATAACAAGCTTCCCGTTCTCAACAAACGCAAGATCAACCGCACCCTGAATTATTACTGTTGCATCGGTTTTTACATCTTTATATTCATCAAATACTTCCGACGGTTTAAGCCTTGCGGTAAATCGTTTTTCACGCATTACAAGCGGCGATGCAATTATACGGTCAATTAGTTTGGTTGACAGAAATTCAGTAAGCATTTTTCTGTCAATCATTTCAGCCTGTTCCTGTGTAAGTTTTCCGTCATTTAAAAGACGGTCAATTTCAGTATCAAGACTTGCTCTTGCCTGTTCAAAATTGCAGTATTGCAAAAACTTATGATGAGCGGTACCTCTTGCAACGGGGGCGGAATTTTGTTCGGCAATAAATAACGGTTTTGAAAGAATCTTTTCAAAATAATCACCGTTCTGACTGTGTGCAATATCGGACGCACTGACCTTTTGCGGAAGCGAAAGAATATCCCTGTTTCTGTATTTGAAATCAAGATTCTGTTTCAAAAGTTCTGCATAGTCAAAAGAATCATCACCAACGCTGACAACTTGAAGCATATCGGCAGAAGTTATGTCATCTTCAAAAACATTCTCCTTGTCAGAAGTTTGTTCCTGATGTATAATCTGCAACTTCCAATCAGACTCACCGTTGTGCGGAATAACCTTTGCACCCGACATAATATCATTACGCACACTGTTGAGTGACGGATGAACCAATGCACAAAGACAAATCCAATCACAATAGCTTTGACAGCTTGTAACGGTATAAGGTTCAATCACGCTTTCAAAAACAAGTTTTGAGTACAGCTTTTCAATGTAATCACTGCACTTTTTAACCGCACCAACGCAGATTAACTTTTCTTTTGCCCTTGTGAGTGCAACATACAGTACACGCATTTCCTCGGCAATAAGGTTTTCTTCAATTTTAAGGCCTGTGGCAAGGCGTGGAAATGTGTTATAAACAACGCCATTGCTCTGAACCTTGATTCCGAGTCCTGCTTTGCTGTCAAGGAGAATATCGTTTCTTAAATCGGTTTTGTTGAACTGATGTGTTATGTCTGCAATAAAGCAAACGGGAAATTCAAGTCCCTTTGAAGCATGGATACTGAGAACTCTTACAGCATTCGTAGTGTCGCCCTCATTCTGTGAAGAGGCGTCAAGATTTGTCTTGTTGGCAATTAACTTGTCGGTATATGATATAAAATCCGAAAGAGTTTTGTAGCCGCCGCTCTCAAAACTTCTTGCATATTCACGCAACAGTTCAAGATTTTTAAGTGCCGAGTCATTACCGCTGACAGCAAGTGAAATTGACATAAATCCCGTCATTTCACACGCTTTTGAAATGAGAGCGTCAACGGAATTTGTACAGGCACAATCACGCAGAATTTTAAGTTCATCAACAAATTTTCTTGCCTTATCGTTTGTTTTCGCATATTCGCAGACAGAAGAGTAAAGCGAAGATTTTCTGCTTTCACAACGCATTTCGGCGAGATCATCTGGAGTGAACGCATACATAGGACTGCACAGAACCGACAAAAGCGGAATATCAATTCCGGGGTTGTCGATTACACGCAAAAGATTAAGCATAACCTTGATTTCAACAGCATCAAAAAAGCTCGATTTATTTTCGCTGTATGCAGGAATACCGCTGTTATTCAGCGTATTGACATAAGTTGTAGCCTTTCCACTTGGACTGCGAAGAATTATTGCAAAGTCGCCGTAGCGAGCTGTGCGCATTATATCTCCGTCTTTGACCTTGAATCCTGAGTTAATCATTTTATGGATTTTATCAGCTATATACTTTGCCTCTATCTCTACTTTTTCAAGATCGGAATTTTCGGTTTCAAGCAATGAAATTTCAAAATTACAATCATCCGAGTTTGGAAATTCAGCACCGTTTACAAGCCTTTCATCGGCGTTGTATTCCATTTTTGCGGATTCCTTGGTCATTATTCTTTCAAAAATAAAGTTGACCGCATCACACACTTCAAGACGGCTGCGAAAATTCCTGTCAAGAATTATAGTTGCGGGATATTCGGGATTTTCCTCATTAAATCGCTTGTATTCGTTTTTGCGTTCAATGAAGATTTCAGGCTTTGCCTGACGAAATCCGTAAATACTCTGCTTAACATCACCAACAACAAAAAGATTGCTTTCATCCTTGCTGACCAATTTGAAAATGAGGTCCTGAACATCGTTTACATCCTGAAATTCATCAACCATAACGGCATCAAATCTATGTGAAATCTCCTGTGCCTGAACGGTTTTTGTGTAACCGTTTTCATCATCAGGTGTTGCAAGAAGTTTTACCGTGAGCGATTCAATATCGGCAAATGAGAGAATATTTTTCTTTGCTTTGAGTTCGGACAGCCTTTTGTCATATTCACGGACAAGGGTAAACAATGTCGATATAAGCCTGTGAAGCTGTGGCAATTCTTCTCTTGCACCGTCCTCACTCCACGCAAACAGTGATTGAAGTTTTTTTACAGTATCTTTGACTTCATCACGGTTTGAAGAAATGGAAATTTTAATCGGGTTATCCTTGTAACCTTTTGGACATTTCATTCTTCCTGCTTCAAAGGAAAATACTGCTTTTCTGATTTCATTCCAAGATGAAGAAGCAAATCTTTTCTGAACAATAGAAAAGTATGCCAAATCATTTACAAGCAGAGGGCCGACTGCATCCTGCAATTTACCGTCATCTTTTAGGCGGAGAATAGAGTTTTCCGTCAGATTGATTGCGTGAAGCACTGCACTTTGGGCATAGTCGATTATAATCTTGCCCCACACGGTTTTGGCAATTTCCGTTTCCGAATAGTTTTTAAGCATATCGTCAAGCCATTTATCGGGGAACGGCTGAGTTGTGAGGAACTCGGAGATTTTAAGCACGGTTTCACGCAATTTTTGGTCACCCTGTTTCCCTTTAAAAGCGTCAAGAAGAGAGTAAAAATCATTATCTTCTGTGTCGTAAAAACTTTCAAATGTGCTGTCAAGTGCCTCTTGTCTTAAAATTTCGAGTTCTCCATCATCAGCAATACGAAAATCTCGTGCTACATCAAGCGTATGAAAATATTCACGCACAATATCGCCGCAAAAGCTGTCTATTGTCGAGATGTTGGCACTGTACAAAAGCTGTCGCTGTGCAAGCAGATGAGCGTTGTATGGGTCATTTTCAAGAAGTTTATTGACTGCCGCCTGTATTCTTTCTCGCATTTCGGCAGCCGCCGCTCTTGTAAATGTTACGATAAGGAGGCGGTCAACATCAAGCGGATTTTTTTCTCGTGTAATAAGCTGAATTACTCGCTCTACAAGCACGGCAGTTTTGCCCGAACCTGCGGCGGCCGATACAAGCACTGAGCCGTCTGTTGCATAGATTGCATTTTTCTGTTGCGGAGTCCAATTTCTTGACATTACTCTTCCTCCTTTCCGTTAATTTCATTTGTAATTTCTTCAATAACAGCCTTATTATCAACAGAGAAGCAATTTATCGGACTGCTCTGTCTGTAAGCACAAACGCTGTCATACGGGCAATATTCACACGAATCGTGACCGCCCTTGAGCGGCTTTGCCTCAATGTTGCCGTCATAGATGTTCTTGCCCATTTCAGCGATGAGCATATCAACCTTCTTGAAAATTTTTCCGAACTCTTCAAGTGTTGCAAGGCTTGTTGCCGAAACAGGTTCGCCTGCTTTAATTTTTACAGGAATGTATGTTGCGGCATCGGTCTTATCCATTCCGTGGATAATTTCTGCATCTTTGAGCAAAAGTCCGTTCATTTTTAGATTTTTATTAAGCTCATCGGGCAGTTTGTCAATTGATTTCAGGCTATCTGCTGAAATATACGGCACTGTTGCAGGCATATACAAAATTCCTGCAGGAGTTATTTTGCCGTATTTGTCGCTGTCAGAATTTTCAATTGAGTGAAGATACAAAAGCATTTGAAGATTGATTCCATAGAGAATGTCGGAAAGTTTGAACTGCTTTGTGCCTGTTTTGTAGTCGATTACACGCAGATAGCTTACACCGTTTCTCTGCATAATGTCCACCCTGTCAACACTTCCGCAGACTGCAATTTTATGGCCATCGGGAAGTACAATTGTGCAGGACGGAATGTCCTCGCCGATTTTAAGTTCACAATCGGCAACGAAAAATTCACTCTGCGAAAGTTCCAGCATAATGTGCTTCATAAGATAAATCACATTATCAAGAATTGTCTTTAGGCGGTATGTGAATGAATTTGATTCAAGCTGTTCTGTGCCAAAATATGTAACTGCATATTCAGAAAGATATGTGCGGACGATTTCTATAAATTTATCTTCTTCAAGTGATAAGTATTCTTCCTTTGTATATTCACTGAAAAAGCGTTCAAGAATATAATGAACAAGCGTTCCGTACTGCATTGGATTGATTTCGGCTTTGAGCCTTTCACGAACATTCAAGCCGTAGTTACAGAAGTATGAAAATCTGCAAAGATTGAATTTTTCAAGCTGTGATGCAGAAATATTGAGATTTTCTCCGAAAAGTTTTTCAGCATTTTTCTTGTCAAATATTTTGAGCGGATCTTTGTTTTTGGCATTTATAAGAGAATCAAGTTTTGCTGAATATTCGGGATTTTCTGAAAAAACTTTGAGCAAAGAATCAGGAACTTTTTTGCCCTTACCAATCATTTCTGCAATCGTATCAAAAGCGGGACGGAGCGCATACATACTCTCTTTTTTGCTGTCAAAATCCATTTTGTCGTTTACGCATATGTTCTTGAACGCCTTGGTGCACTGAAGAACGATCTCAGACGGCTGATAGCTTGTTCCGGTTATGTCAGATGAATAGAATGACACTGAAATATATTCGCTTGCCGAGGTCATACACGAGTATGCCATAAATGTTTCAAGGTTATTGAGTGCGGCAAAATCGTCACCGAGTTCAATCTCGTTCATTGCAAGCATTTTCAGCTCAAACGGTGAAAATATGCCTGAGGTGTGCGGTATAGCAGGGAAAATTCCGTCAACGCAACCTATGAGAAATGACGCTTTCTGCTTTGAAATTCGCACTCTTTGGGCGGTTGTTATCGTTACGCAATCTATTGTTCTCGGAATATCCGACAACTGCATTGCAGAAATTTGCAGACTTAAAAGCTCGTAATAACGCTTTATCGTCTTTGTTTTTGTGCCGATTACTGCGGCGGTTTTGTCGAGAACCGACATAAACATATTCCATATTCTAATCTGTTCAGCACCGACCGCTTTATCGTCGGATTTTTCAAATTCAGCGTACATTCTGCGCAACGCATCAGGTACTTTAAGTTCTTCAAGAAGTGCGTAAAACAGCTTTGAAATTTCAAGTCCGTTTTTATCTTTTGCATTTTCTTTAAACGCCGTTAAAGGCTCAACAATTGATTTGCGAAGATTTTCAACTTTTGCAAGAACATCTTTGTCATAATCCGAAAACTTTTCCGAGTAGCCTTTTGGATTCTGAACAAATTCATTTTTAAAAGCCAAACCCGAAACATTCCACACAAAAAGGTAATTTTCAAAAAGACTTATTTCTTCAACAGAAAATTCAGTTAAACCCGATTTTAAAAGTGCAAGCACATCTTCCCTGTCAAAATCATAAATAAGGCATCTAAAAATTGAATTCACAAGCCTTATTACAGGTTTTACATCAATATCTGCGTGTTCGTCACTGAAATACGGAATTTCGTATTTTTCAAGAATTTCTGACAAAATACCCTTGTACGGCTCGGTATCGTGACAAATAACGGAAATGTCAGAATAGAGATAACCTTTTTCAATAACAAGGTACTTGATTTTTCTTGCGACATATTCGCACTCGTCATACATATCGACAGCATTGTAAACGCAGATATTTTCGGGAATAATCTCAAGCGGCTCAATGTGCGTTCTGAAAATATTTTGTTCAAGCAAAGCGAGTTCAGCATTCTTAAAGCGGTGCAAATCGGTAAGCTTTATCGGAGCTTTAATGTCAACACCGTCACGCTTTGCGTACTCTTTGAGAATTTTATATGTCTGCTGTGAGGTGGTGAAAACTTCTTCCGAACCGTCTGTGAGCGGGTCAAGCGTAAGAGTAAAATATGTAGCGGTGCAGTCACGCATAAGGCTTCGTACCACATTGAGCTGTTGCATTGTAAAGCCTGAAAATCCGTCAAAGATAATTGTATAATCCTTGAGAACATTATTCTTTAAAAGAATATCATTAAGCCTTGTCAAATCATCCATAGGGTCAATATAGCTTTGGCTGACAAGAGCATCAAATGTATCGCTTATGAGGGCGGTTTCATTAAGTTTTGTCTTTAAGGTTTCATCTTCAACAAGTTTTGAAGCACCTCTGAGTTCATTGCTTGTAACCGAACTTTTCTTCAAATCTGAAACCGTCTGCAACATAACATCAACAAGGCTTTTGTTGCCCTTTGATGAAAGCAGGCTGAGTTTTTCGGTAAGTTCTTCAAGGACAAGACTCATCACAACGGCTCTTGTACCCTCGTCAATAACATTATCGGCTGAGTTGCCCGTCAATTCAAAAACATATTTGCAAAGTCTTGAAAAACCGAATACAAGGACTTTTTCAGCCTTTTTTGCACCGAACACATCGAGCAGAGTTTTTTCACATTCAAATGTGCTCTGGTCAGGCACAATCAGCATTACGGGAAGATTGCTGTCGGCAAGCTCGCCTGCAATCTTCAAAGCCTCGGTACTTTTTCCGCTGCCGCTTTTTCCGAGAATAAATCGCAACATTTCATCACTTCCATAAATTTAATCTACAACAAAGTAATTCTTAAATATCTGTACAAATAATAACATATTCTGTGGGTTATTTAAAGAACTTGCTGTTATTAAACAAAAATTTTCTGAAAAAGTTCTACTATAAAAAATTTGTATTCCACCTTTTCATCCGTTACAACGCTGTATTCATCGTCAGAAAGAGCGTTCTTCGCCCTGCTTTTTCCCTCATCAACCGTTGAAATGCAGATTGACGGATACATAACGCACCACCAATTATGCCCTTTTGCATTGCCGATTGTTATGCGGAGTGCGTCATACATTCCCGACGGCAGAGTGTAGCCTTCATAATAGCGTGTGTCAAAGTGCATATTGACAACTTCGACTTTCACGGGATAGTTATAACCGTTTTTATAAACTTCATTCTGTGCAATTTTTTCTATTGTTTCAAGGTTTGCTTTTACAAATTCTTCGGCATCTGATTTTGAATTTGCCGTATCAAAAAGGATTTTAGTCTTTTCAAGAACCTTATCACGGACTTTAAGTTTCAAGACCTGATCTTCTTCGGAATCTGAATTTGCAAGTATGTGAAAGCGAAAAACATCGTTCGGAATTTCTGCACATACTGCCTGAAACGGAATTACCGAATAGATTACTGTAAGTACGAATGCGATTACAGCGGATTTGATTAAAAGTATTGATTTGTTTGTTTTCATAAAAATAACCCGTCCTCTCTTAAAATGAGTATGGACAGGTTACTGTAATTTTAATCAAAATTATTAAATTTTATCAAAGCACCTTACAGCCGTCTGAAACGGGCTTGCAAAGAAAGACTTCTTTGTAGCTTTCACAAAGCTTGTCATAGCACTTCTTGGCTCTTCGTGATGAAGTGAACACACCGAACACGGCTGAACCCGAACCGCTCATACCTGCTCCCCTTGCCTTTGACTTGAGCATAATACTCTTGATTTCATTAACTTCGGGAATCTGCAAAGCAAGTTCAAAGTCATTGAAGATTGTTGTTGAAATCATAAACATATCTCTGCTGAACAGAGCCTTTACCATTTCATCCGTGTAGCAGGCGTGAGGATTGAGTGCGTCAACCTTTTTGTACGCATCGGCTGTAGACACGCTGACTGAGTCGGGTTTGCAGATTACAATGCTGTCGCAACGAAAAGAGGCAACTTTTTTGATTGCAGTGCCTATTCCCGTGCAAAGCTTTGTTCCGCCCTCAAGGCAGAAAGGCACATCCGCACCTACCTTTTCACCGATTTCTCTCATCTCGGCAGGCTTGAGCATTGTTCCGAACATATTGTTCAAGCCTAAAATAACAGCCGCACCGTCACTGCTTCCTCCGGCAAGACCTGCCTGTGTGGGAATTTTCTTGTCAATGTCGATATGAACGCCCTTAACATCCGTTTTGCAATAGTCAAAAAACTTGTAAACCGCCTTTGCACAGATGTTTGAATCATCGCAGGGCACACCGTCATAATTACAGGAAATTGTCACCGTGCCGCTTTCATTGTCTGTGATTGTGATTGTATCATACAAATCAACGGCCTGCATAACAGTTGAAATATTGTGATAACCGTCTGCTCTCTTTGAAAGAACATCGAGAGAAAGATTTATTTTTGCAGGAGCAAGAACTTTTACTTCCATATTTTAACCCTTTTTCAGTTCTTCAAGAAACTCTTTGATTCTTTCAAGTGCAATTTTAAGATGCTTGATAGAATATGAATATGACACACGGACAAAGCCTTCTCCCGATTCACCGAATGCAGTACCCGGTACAACGGCAACATGCTTGTCCACAATAAGTCTTGTACAGAATTCCTCACTTGTAAGGCCTGTGCTTTTGATACACGGGAACACATAGAATGCACCCAAAGGTTCAAAGCAGGTGAGTCCCATTGCGTTAAAGCTGTCCACAACAAGCCTTCTCCTCATATCATACTCGCCACGCATCATCTCTACATCCCTGTCACCGTTGCGTAGAGCCTCAATGGCGGCATACTGTGCGGTAGTAGGAGCAGACATAATTCCGTACTGGTGGAGCTTTGTCATCTGAGCAATAACAGGAACAGGACCGAGTGCATAACCAAGTCGCCAGCCTGTCATGGCATATGACTTTGAAAAGCCGTTTACAACGATTGTACGCTCGTACATACCGTCAATCTCGGCGATTGAAACATGGTTTTTGTTTCCGTATGTAAGTTCGCAATAGATTTCATCTGAAAGTACAAACAGATTATGTTCCTTGATAACCTCTGCAATTTCTTCAAGGTCTTTTCTCTCCATAATTGCACCCGTCGGGTTGTTCGGGAACGGAAGTACAAGAAGCTTTGTCTTTGGAGTAATTGCGGCACGAAGGTCTGACGCTTTAAGTCTGAAATTATCTTCGTTTTTTGTGTTGATAATAACAGGCACGCCGTCTGCCATAACCGTAAGCGGTTCGTAACAAACAAATGAAGGTTCGGGAATGATAACCTCATCACCCGGATCAAGCAATGTCCTGAAAACAAGGTCAATTGCTTCGCTGCCGCCGACAGTTACAAGCGTTTGCTTTTTGGCATCATACTCAATACCGAATCTTCTTTTGTAGTAAGCTGCAATTTCTTCACGAAGTTCGGCAAAGCCTCTGTTCGGGGAATACCATGTCTTACCTTTTTTCAGGCTGTTAATGCCCTCCTCACGGATGTGCCACGGCGTCTGAAAATCGGGTTCGCCGATACTCAGAGAAATGACATCGTCCATTTCGTTAGCTATATCAAAAAACTTACGGATACCCGAAGGTTTTACCGTTGAAATCTTTTTGTTAATAAAATTATTGTAATCTATCACAGAATCAAATGCCTCCCGTCACGCTTCTCTTCATCGCTGAAAAGGCATGCCCCTCTGTCCTTGTAGCGGCGCATAATAAAGTGTGTACCCGTTGAAAGCACACCGTCAATTGTAGAAAGCTTTTTGGCAACAAACATTGCGATGTCCTGCATTGACTCACCTCTTACAATGAGAGCAAAGTCATATGTGCCTGCCATAAGATAGAGAGATTCAACCTCTTCAAAGCCCATGCAGAGTTCTGCCATTTCGTCAAAGCCTGTTTCCTTTTTGGGAGTTACCTGAAGTTCAATTAAAGCCTCAACATAGCTGTCGTCAACCATATCCCAGTTTACGACTGCCTGATAACCCTTGATTACTCCCGAATTTTCGTATTCCTTAATCTGCGCCTTAATGTAATCCTCAGGCTCGCCGAGCATTGCCGCTATTTCCGCTGTTGTAAAACCGGAATTTTCACTTAAAAGCTTTAATAATTTGTCCATATTTATTCCTCCCTGAGAATATATTAAACGCAAAATTTTGCGTTGAAGGCTGAATTTGCAAAAAGCGACATCAAAGGATGTCGCTTTGACAATTTCACTTTTTAATATTTATCTGCGCTTCTGCGCTGTTTGCACTGTTATTTGCTTGCTCTGTAACAGTTCACATAGCTTTAGCGGTGGGAACTGTCTGCACATAGATTATACAACCTGTACCTCACGCTTGTCAACTGTATTTATCATATTAACACATAAGGCAGTCATCAAACATATCAATTCGTTTTGCGCATCGGCAATTTCAAGCTCGCACCCTAAAGGGCGCTTGATGTGGTTGCATATCTGTGCGTTGTCAACATCAACAATGCTGAAATTTTTTGAAATTACATCACCGAGAATTCTCCAATTATTGCCGTAGAATCTGCATTGAACCATATTGTTGGTCATAAGCACTACGAGGGTTGCCGCTGTTTTGTCTGTTTTGAGGGTAAAAGAATTTACTCCCGCAACAGGCAACTGGCGAAGTCTTGCAACAAGGTTTTTATTCTCATCAAGAATATTAAGCCTTACAATGTTGTTGACAACACCACGCATACTTCTCTTTCTGCGTTTCGTAACAGCAGTATATTTATCCCTGCCCAATTCATCACGAATCAGAAAACAAACATCGGACGGAGATACATCTCGTGTAATAAACAATTTCATAAAATCACCGTCAAAATTTTATTTCTTAATCTTCTTCAAGATTTTCAAGCCAAAGATTTACACACGCATCACTCGGCATTCTCCAATCTGAACGAGGCGAAAGTGTTACAGAACCAACCTTCGGTCCGTCAGGCAGACATGAACGCTTGAACTGCTGAGTAAAGAATCTTCTGACAAAAGTTGTGAGCCACTTTTTGATTGTGGCATTGTCGTATTTTCCCGCAAATGATCTCTTTGCAAGGTAGTATATTTTATTCGGCTCGAAACCAAATCTTACCAAATAATATAAGAAAAAGTCGTGGAGTTCATAAGGACCAACCACATCCTCTGTTTTCTGTGCAATTTCGCCGTTTTTATCGGGCGGAAGAAGTTCGGGACTTACAGGGGTGTCAAGAACATCAAGTAGAACAGTTTTGAGAACTCCCTCGCTGTGCTGTGCCTCATAGGCAGTGAGATAGCGAACAAGGGTTTTCGGAATTGACACATTTACGGCATACATACTCATATGGTCACCGTTGTAGGTTGCCCAACCGAGAGCAAGCTCTGAAAGGTCGCCTGTGCCGATAACAAGACCGTTATATTTGTTTGAAAGGTCCATGAGAATCTGTGTTCTCTCTCTCGCCTGTGAGTTTTCGTAGGTTATATTTGTAACGCTTTCATCGTGGTTGATATCTGCAAAATGCTGACGAACAGCTTTTGTAATGTTAATATCTTCAAAAGACACTCCGTATGCCTCAGCCAAAAGCTGTGCGTTTGATTTTGTACGCTTTGTCGTGCCGAAACACGGCATTGTTACAGTATGAATATTCTTTCTGTCAATACCGAGCATATCAAAAGCATGAACGCAGACGATGAGAGCAAGCGTACTGTCAAGACCTCCTGAAAGTCCTAAAACCGCATTTTGAATTCCCGTGTGAGCAAGTCTTGTTGCAAGACCTGTTGCCTGCATTGTTATAATCTCCTCACAACGGGCATCAAGGTCTGATTTGTTTGACGGGATAAACGGAGTCCGAGAGAACTCTCTTGAAAGCTTTGTCTGTTTTATAGGCATATCAAAATATACCGAGGTAAAATTATTGTCATCACTTTTTGTGAAAGTATTTGTCTTTCTGCGTTCTGCCGAAAGCTTTTGAACATCAATATCGGCATATATAATGCCTGTTGTAAAGCGCTTGCTTTCTGAAAGCAGAGATGCGTTTTCGGAGATTATGTTCTGTCCCGAAAATACCATATCCGTTGTGCTTTCACCAAAACCCGAATCGCTGTAAATGTATGCACAGCAAAGCTTACCGCTCTGCATTTTTACAAGGTCACGGCGATACTGTGCCTTGCCTATTACATCATCGGAGGTTGACGGATTGCAGATTATAGTTGCACCGTGTTTTGCGTGTTCAACAGACGGAGATGCGGCAACCCACAAATCCTCACAGACTTCAACACCGAAGCTGAAATCACGCATTTTGTCACAACAGAACACAAGATTGTCTGAAATTATGGTTTCGACGCCTGCATATGAAATTTCATCATAGAGGTTCTTACCGCTTGTGTAGTGACGAACCTCGTAAAATTCGCTGTAGTTCGGAATGTTAACCTTCGGAACAATGCCGAGGATATCGCCCTTATAAATTACTGCGGCACAATTGTAGAGTGCCGATTCAATTGCAACCGGAACACCAACAATTGAGATTATGTCAAGGTCTGCTGTTTCTTTAAGAATTTTCTCAACTGATTTTTCAGCCGCATTAAGCAAAACACGCTGATAAAACAAATCCGAACAGGTGTAACCTGTTACACAAAGCTCAGGAAACACAACCAGTGACGCACCGTTTTTGTGTGCCTCTTTAATCTGTTCAATAATATTTATTGTGTTGGTTTTACAGTCTGCAACCCTGATTTTCGGTGTTGCGGACGCAACCTTGATAAAACCGTATTTCATAAAATTATACCTCACAAAATAATAACCGCAGAAGCAAAACGCTCCTACGGTTATTATACATCAAATTTTCCGATTATACAAGCATCAGAGCATTGTTCTCGTAATGCGTTTGAGCCTTTTTCCGTGAAAAAGACACTGACTTTCAAGCGTCGGTTCAAACTTTGTGATGTAGCAACTCATATATCCCATAATCAGCCAGAACCACACCACCATAAACGATATGTCATAGAGCAATGCCTTTTCAAAGCAGGCAAAAAACAAATATGCGAAAAGAAAAGCAAACAGGCAGGGGTAAACATCGTCACGGTATGTTTTTTTCTGAAGGAATAAATGCTGTGCGGAGTGTTTTGCAAACCGAAAGCCGAAAATTCCGAAAAGAACAAAACCGATTATGCCTGTTGAAACCAAAATTGTAAGGAAACCGTTGTGCAAATCACTTTTGTGATAGGAATACTCCAAAGCACCGTTTGAATATTCGGCGCTGTAGAGAACGATATTTCCGTTTGAGATTCCGACAATCGGCGACAGCTTAAAAAGATTGATTGATTCAAGCCAAAGCTTCTTTCTTCCGCTGTCGATGTTTTTGTTTTCGTGTGAAAAGGTTATTTTATCCTTTTCAAGCTGTTCTCTCTGTTCGGGAGTCAGTTCTTCCTGCACAAGTTCGCTTTCGGTTTTGCCTAAAAGCAAATCAACAACAGAGGTCGTTTTTGAAACAACAACAGAAAAACCCTCTTGGCAAATTGTTCTGAACATTAAAGCTGAGCCTGTAAGGAAAACTCCCACAAGAAACAGCGCTGTAATTTTCAAAATAATTTTTGAAGGTGAAAGTCCCGCCTTGTCGGCAAAGAACATATAAACTATATAAACAATTGCATATCCGAGAGCAAGCACAAGCGATGCGTTTGAGTCACACAAAATAAGTGAAAAAATATTTGTTGCAAGACAGGCTACAATCCATATCTTACTGATGCCGGGTTCAGGAATTTTTTCGGCAATCCTGCGCATAAAATGTCCCTTTGAGAGCATATGACAGCAAAAAATCGACACCACTGCTATGAAACCGAGCAGATTCGGATTGACATAACAACCCGTGAATCTGTTTTCGTAAACGGTGAACTTAATCCAGTACCACTCAAATTTTATGCCGAACATAAGGCAGCTTATGCCGATTATGTTCATTACCGTTGTGATGTAAGTGATAAATTTAGCAATGTGATACAGCTCAATTCTGTAATCAAAATCAGGCTCTGTGTGCATTCCGTAAAAAAGGAAGAAACACATTACTGAATGCAGCAGCATAACAAGGCTGTAAAGAATTGTCTGTGAAAAGTTGAGAAGTATTGAAAATACAGTCACGGCAAGAAATGCGCCTATCCATATTCCGAAACGCAGTTTAAAGAATGTGTTGTTCCGCCTTTGGTTGTACACCACAAGGCAGACGCCCCATATAAAGAGAAAAACAAGAAGCACATAAGCAGGAATCTGGAGAAACGCAATGTTGGTAAAAAACAAATCTATAATATAGATTCTCCTGAAAAGCGATGAATCGGAAAAAAATCTTCTTAGCTTTTGTTTAAAATCGGTCATCTGAATACTCCAATCAAAACGAATCAGCTGAAAACCTCTTTAATGGTTTTGAACATCAGCTTAATGTCAGATCCAAAGCTGAAATTTTTGACATATGAAAGGTTAAACTTCATCTTTTCGGGAAGAATTTTCTCAACATAAACTCTGTCAACATTCATCTCCCCTTTTAACAGCTTTTCCTCATCCTTATACATAATTGATGCAAGAGAGGTTATTCCTGCAGGCATAAGCAGAGTTGCAAAATATTTCGGCTCATACATATCAACATAATGCTGAACCTCAGGTCGGGTTCCAACAA
>CAJMRT010000039.1 GCA_905215855.1 uncultured bacterium | reverse complement strand
CGTTCATTGGGCGATAGCGGTCAAGTTAACCCTCAACATGCCATTCAATGCCGTCTTTTGTGTCCTTGACAACAACTTTCATCTCTTTAAGCTTGTCACGGATAGCGTCGGCTGTCGCCCAATCCTTTTCGGCACGGGCTTTTGTACGCTGTGCAATAAGCTCTTCAACTTCCTTGGCAAAGTCATCGTCAGCGTCCGCTTTGTTGCTTTCGGGAACTTTTGTAAGGTCGAGTGAAAGCACCTTGTCAAATTCGCCGATTACATAAAGCTTTGTTGCATCGTCAGCGTCAGCTTTGAGAACATCATAAACGCAGGTGAGAGCAAGAGAAGTGTTGAGGTCGTTGTCAAGTGCCTCACGAAATCCCTTTGTAAGCTCCTCAGCCTTTGCCATATCAGGCTCACCGTCCCTTGAAAGAGCGGAAATTCTCTTTACAAGCTTGTTGTAGGCTGTGGCTGTGTTGTCAAGGTTGTCATATGAGAATGTGAGCGGCTTGCGGTAGTGGCTCTGCAAGCAGAACATTCTGTAAACAAGCGGATTGTACCCCTTTTCTTCAAGAAGTGAAACTGTAAGGAAACCGCCCTTTGACTTGCTCATTTTGCCCCTTGCATCATTGAGATGAAGTACATGGAACCAGTACGGACACCACTTGTGGCCGAGAAAAGCCTCGCTCTGTGCAATTTCGTTTGTGTGGTGGGGGAAAGCGTTGTCAATGCCGCCGCAGTGAATGTCAAGATATTCGCCGCAGTGCTTGTAGCTGATGCAAGAACATTCAATGTGCCAGCCCGGATAACCGACACCCCACGGACTTTCCCACTTGAGCTCCTGCGAATCAAACTTTGATTTGGTGAACCAAAGAACAAAGTCAGCCTTGTTACGCTTGTTTTCGTCCTCTTCAACGCTGTCACGAACACCGACAGCAAGGTCATCCTCGTTCATATTGCCGAACACATAGTAGTTGTCGAGCTTTGAAGTGTCAAAGTAAACATTGCCGCCTGCAATGTAGGCATAACCCTTTTCAAGCAGAACGGAAATCATATTAATAAAATCGTCAATGCAGTTTGTTGCGGGTTCTACAACATCGGGACGCTTGATGTTGAGCTTTTCGCAGTCGGCAAAAAATGCGTCTGTGTAGAACTTTGCAATCTCCATAACAGTTTTATGCTCACGCTTTGCGCCTGAAAGCATCTTATCCTCGCCTGTGTCGGCATCGCTTGAAAGATGACCTACATCTGTGATGTTCATTACACGGTTTACATCATAACCCGAAAAACGAAGATACTTTTCAAGAACATCTTCCATAATATAGGTGCGAAGATTGCCGATGTGGGCATAGTGATAAACAGTAGGACCGCAGGTGTACATATTAACCTTGCCGGGTGTGTGCGGTACAAATTCCTGCTTTGTCTGTCCGAGAGAATTATATAAAATCATTTGCTATTCCTCACTTTTTACATTTTCCTTTTTCAGCTCATCAAGCTGTTTTTGAAGTTCAAAAATTTTATGCTCAAGGTTGCACAATGCAAGCGCAACCGGATCTGATACATGAATCTGGTCAAGGGTTTCACTGCGAACACCGTTGACTTTTACTACTCTTGCCGGAACGCCGACAGCCGTTGCATTCGGCGGAACTTCGCTTAAAACAACCGCACCTGCGGCAATTCTTGCGTTGTCACCAACCTTGAACGGACCGAGAACCTTTGCCCCCGAGCCGACAAGCACGTTATTGCCGAGTGTGGGGTGTCTTTTTCCCGTTTCTTTGCCTGTTCCTCCGAGAGTAACATTCTGATAGATGGTGCAGTTGTCACCGATTACTGTAGTTTCGCCTATGACAACACCCATTCCGTGATCTATAAACAGTCCCTTGCCGATTGTTGCACCGGGATGAATCTCAATTCCCGTCTTGTGACGACTGCGTTGAGAAATCCACCTTGCAAGAAACTTGAGGTTGTGTCGCAAACACCAGTTGGCTTTTCGGTGAGAACGCACCGCTTTGAAACCCGAGTAGAGAAAAAACACCTCTGCTCTGCTCCTTGCGGCAGGGTCACGCTCCATAACCGCATCAATATCCGCTTTCAGGTTTTTAAACACGCAATCACCCTCCTGTCAAGACCGTGAGAGTATGTTCTCAGGTCTGAGAAATAAACTGTCTGTTCTGAATTATATATACAACGCCCGAAATGATTGTGAATACAACCGAAATCCAGATGAGAACTTCTCCCACCACGAAGAAAATCGGTTCAAATGTTGCCGTGTTTATAAAATTAAGTCCGACTTCGGGCAGTTCAAGCACGATCTGCATTGCAATTACTGCAATTATAGCAATCATCTGTGAAACCGTCTTTGCTTTGCCCCACATATTAGCGGCGACAACCTTGCCTTTTGAGGCGGCAATCAGCCGTATTGAGGTGACGGAAAATTCACGGAAAAGCACGATTATGACCGCAACGCAGTCACATATTCCAAGCTGTACAAAGCACAGAAAAGCGGCAAGCACAAGAATTTTGTCTGCAAGCGGATCTGCAAATTTTCCGAAGTCTGTAACAAGACCGTTTTTCCTTGCAATTTTCCCGTCAAACATATCCGTGAGTGACGCCGCAATAAAAATAATCAGAGCAACAGCATTGTTGAGCGGAAAGCTTGCAAGCAATGCCGCCACAAAGAACGGAACAAGAATTATTCGACCTACTGTCAGTTTATTTGGTAAGTTCATTTTATGTGCCTTTCAAAGTTAAATATTATGAAATCGCTGATTTATTTCAGTCGATTTTGCCGACAAATTCGCCGACAGGATCGCAGCCTGTGTAATCGGTTACATGCACCTTGACAAAATCTCCTGCCTTTGGCTTTTCACCGTCACAGGTGAAGAATACACAGCCGTCAACCTCGGGGGCGTCGGCATAACTTCTGCCGAAGAAACATTCGGCAAGCTTGTCAAAGCCTTCAACAAGAACTTCAATCTCTTTGCCAACAAGGCTTTCGCAGTATTCAGCCATAACCTGCTGTTGATGCTCCATAATAATATCGGCACGCTTCTGCTTGATTTCATCGTCAATTTGGTCGGGCATTTCAGCCGCCTTTGTGTCTTCCTCGGGAGAGTAGGCAAAACAGCCGAGTCGCTGAAACTTCATCTCAGCGGCAAACTCTGCAAGCTCATTGAACTGCTCCTCGGTTTCACCGGGGAAACCTGTAATAAAGGTTGAGCGGAAGATTACATTCGGAATTTTATCCTTAATCTTGTTCATGAGTGCAGTAAGGCTCTCTCTGTCACCGTGACGGTTCATTCTGCGGAGAACATCCCCGTCACAATGCTGGAGCGGAATATCCATATATTTCACAATCTTATCTTCACCTGCAATTGTGTCAATAAGCTCGTCTGTAATTCTGTCGGGATAGCAGTAAAGAACCCTTATCCATTTAAAGCCGTCAATTTTACAAAGTCTTCTGAGAAGCTCTGCAAGCATCGGTTTGCCGTATTTATCCTCACCGAAACGGGTTGTGTCCTGAGCAATGACATTGAGTTCCTTGACTCCACGCTCAGCAAGACCTTCCGCCTCTTTTACAACATCTTCAATATCTCTGCTGCGGAATCTGCCTCTGATCATCGGGATTGCACAGTAGGAACAACGGTTGTCACAACCCTCGGCAATCTTGAGATAAGCGGTGTAGGGGGGAGTTGAAAGGATTCTTCCGCCCTCAAGCGGCAGACAAACCTTGTCGGGGAAGCTTTCGCACTTCTGTCCGTCAAGTGTTTCCAAAACGATGTCTGCGATAGTTTCGTTAGCACCGATTCCGATAACCGAGTCAACCTCGTAAAGCTGTTCGGAAATCTCCGACTTATATCTTTGAGCAAGACAGCCTGTTACGATGATTGCCTTGATTTTGCCCTCGTCCTTGAGCTTGCCGAGTTCGATAATTTCGTTAATGCTTTCCTGCTTTGCACTTTCGATAAATCCGCAGGTGTTTACAATTACTGCGTCCGCATCTGCCGGATCGTTCACAATAATAAATCCTCTGTTCTTGAGTGTGTACAAAAGCATCTCGGCGTCAACCTGATTTTTTGCACAACCGAGTGATACAATGCCTACTTTATAATTCATAATCAGTCTTCCTCTGTGTATTCTCTGAGGACGGTCTTAATGTCATCCCATCCGTATCCGAGCCTTTGCAGAGCGGCAACGGCTCTTCGCCTTATTTTTTCATCATTTATGTTTTTATATTTTCTGTCGATAACTGCCCTTATTCCGTCACACGGATCAAAGTCGATTTCTTCGATAATCTCTTCTGCAAGTTCACGGTCAATTCCCTTTTGAACAAGCTGTCTTACCGCACCTCTCGGAGCATTATGTTTTGAAAACAAAAGCTGTTCGGCATATCGTCTTGCAAAGTTTTCATCATTTACAAGACCGAGTTCTTCCATTCGCTCAACAGCCTTTTCCGCCGATTCCTCGTCACAGGTGCGTTTGATTTTGTCGGTGAGTTCTTTTTTTGAGTGGTCACGATAGGAAATAAGCCACAAAGCCTTTTCCTTTGCACGGCGCTCATTGCTTAGCCTGATAATCTCGTGCAGCTCCTCGTCATCAATCTCTCTGCCGACATCAAATCGGTTTTCAATAACTGTGCGTGCGTCAAGATTCATAACATATTCGCCGTCAATGTAGAGCGCACACATCGCCTTTCTTCGTGGTTCAACTGCGGTTATAAGCATCAGTCGTCAACCAGAACATCAATTTTTGCACCGCTCTTTTTGTCTGTCTTATCCGCAGAATCAGGCTTGATTTCTTTGTTTGCAGACGGAACTTCGGTAATCTTTACCTTTGGAGCAGGCTTTTTGCGTTCATAAAGCTTGTCAATATTTTCCCAGAGATGTTTTTCAATATCGGCAGCAAGCTCCTTGTCGGTTTTGAGAAGTTCCTTGACCTTGTCACGCCCCTGTCCGAGTCTTCTGTCACCGTAGCTGAACCATGCGCCTGCTTTTTGAACAACCTCAGCCTTTACGGCAAGGTCAAGAAGTTCGCCCTCACGGGAAATGCCTTCACCGTACATAATATCAAATTCAGCCTCACGGAACGGAGGAGCAATCTTGTTCTTTACAACCTTTGCTCTTGTATGTGAACCGACCATTTCGCCGCCTGATTTAAGGGTTTCAACTCTTCTTATATCAATACGAACGGAGCTGTAGAACTTGAGAGCACGACCACCTGTTGTAACCTCGGGGTTACCGTAGGTTACACCTACTTTTTCACGCAACTGGTTGATGAAGATTGCAACGCAGTTTGACTTTGAAATTGCGCCTGCGAGTTTACGCAGTGCCTGTGACATAAGTCTTGCGTGCAGACCTACATGGCTGTCACCCATTTCGCCCTCAATTTCAGCCTTTGGAACAAGAGCGGCAACGGAGTCGATTACGATAACATCAATCGCACCGCTTCGGATGAGCGCCTCTGCAATTTCAAGAGCGTCTTCACCCGTGTCCGGCTGTGAAACGAGGAGTGAATCAACATCAACACCGAGAGCCGCCGCATATGTCGGATCAAGTGCATGCTCAACATCAATAAATGCAACATTGCCGCCGTTTTTCTGTCCCTCTGCAATGCAATGGAGAGAAAGTGTTGTTTTACCCGAAGATTCAGGTCCGTAAATCTCAACAATTCTTCCACGGGGAAGTCCGCCGATTCCGAGTGCAATATCAAGCGAAAGCGAACCTGTTGAGATGTGTTCAATGTTCATATGTTTATTTTCGCCAAGACGCATTACAGCACCCTTGCCGAACTGTTTTTCAATTTGTGTGAGCGCAGTTTCAAGCGCTTTGTTTTTATCTACTGCCATTTCATATACCTCCGTACTCCGCAAAGGGAGCTGATGTTTTTCAGTCTGTAACATAACCGTCACTTCAACGGCGGTTATGTTCACACTAAGATTATAAAATATGTGAGGGGAAAATGCAATAATTTGGCGGTAATTTTATCGAACAAATTTTCTAAAATCAGAGCAAAGTCCCAATAATCGCCCTCTGCACACCGCCAAAGTCGACCGAAATTTTAAAATTCGAAAAGCCTTTGTCAGTCATAAGTGCCTTTACTGTGTCAGCCTGACCTTCTCCGAGTTCAAATGCAAGCGCACCGCCTTTTTTGAGTTTTCTGCTCCAACGGTTCACTATTTCACGGTAAAAATCGTAACCGTCCTCGCCGCCGTCAAGTGCAAGTCTTGGTTCAAGCCGAACTTCTTTTTGAAGTGTTTCGATGTCGGCTGATTTTATATAGGGCGGATTTGAAACAATGAGGTCAAGCTCACCGTCTGCAAATGTATCGCAGATTTTGAGAGCGTCAGCCATAACAGGCTTTACTGACGAATTGTTTTCTTTTACATTTGTTTCAAGATATGAAAAAGCGGTTTCGTCAATTTCAACTGCCGTAACTTCTGCACCCGAAATTTTATCAAGTGCAACGGCAATTGCACCGCTGCCCGAACAGAGGTCAACCGTCTTTTTGTCGGTTCTGTTTTCGAGAAAATCAATGCAGAGATTGACAACCACTTCCGTGTCATCACGGGGAATGAGCACGCCTCTGCCAACCTTAAAATCGAATCCCATAAAGCTCCATTCGCCGAGAATATACTGCAACGGCTCGCCTGAAATTCGTTTTTTTATAAAATTTAAAAAGTTATGCGAACAGTTTTCATCGGCTTTATCAGTTTTGTGCATGATAAAGCCGACTCTGTCAAGCGAAAAAGCCTTTTGTAAAAGACTTTGCGCCTCAAATTTTGAATTTTCAATATTATTATTTTCAAGCAGTTTAAGTCCGCTTTGATAAATTTCGTTTACAGTCATTACTTGCTTACAATGTCCGAGCCGTCCTCGGGGATAACAGCCTTGATAGCCTCAATTGCAACTTCAATCATAGTGTCGTCAGGCTCTTTTGTTGTGATTCTCTGAGCCCAAAGTCCGGGAGCGGCAATGATTCTTGTTGCGGCATTGTCGTGCTTACCGCAGATTTTGATAAGCTCGTAACCGATTCCGCATGAAACGGGGAGAAGAAGAATCTTGAATACAGGTCTTAAAAATCCGATGCCGAAAGGTGCAACAGGAACGAAAAGACCGACAAGAATGCCGACAATCAGCATAAGAACCATAAAGCTTGTTCCGCATCTCGGGTGAAAACGGCTCTGCTTTTTAACATTTTCAACTGTGAGTTCTTCTTCGTTTTCGTAACAGAAAATTGTCTTGTGTTCGGCACCGTGGTACATAAACACCCTTTTCATTTCGGTCATTTGTGAACATACTATAATATAAAGTAAGAAAAGAACAATTTTGAGAACACCCTCAAAAACAGACTTCCAGAAAACAGCGTTTCCGCCGTCACCCTTGAAAGCCGGCACAACATTTGCGCTAAGGTCAAACAGGAAAGAGGGGACAAAGAAGAAAAGTCCCACGGCAAGCGCAACACCGAGGATTGACGCAAACACCATCATAACCTTAACAAGCTTGTCGCCGAATTTATCATCAAGCCATTTTTCAAGCTTTGACGGTTCTTCTTCGATTTCGGTTGATTCAATTGCCTTATCGGCAGAGAGCATAAGCGCTTTGTAGGAAAGTCGCATTGAGTCAATAAGACCTGCGATTCCTCTGAAAAACGGAAGCTTGAAAAGCTTACATTTTGAGGAAATTGTGTTTATGCTTATATCCTCGCTGTAAATCTTGTCGGGAGCGGTACGGACACACACGGTTGTGCGTTTCGGACCTCTCATCATAATGCCCTCAATCAGGGCGCTGCCGCCGATTGAGGTGATTTTTTTAGTAGTATTTTTAGCCATTAGCTGTTCCTTTCTGTATTAGGCTGCACAGAGAAATAAGATTAAAGTTTTATATTTTCGGGAAGTGAGTTTTCACTGCCCTCTTTATACACAGGGAAGGTGAGTGTTACGGTTGTGCCGACGCCCTCTCCGCTTTCGATATCAAGTGAACCGTTGTGGAGGTTCATAATCTCATCGGCAACCGCAAGTCCGATTCCCGAACCGCCGACAGTCTGGTTTGCTTTGTAGAATTTTTCCTTGACCTTTGGAAGGTCTTCGGCAGAAATTCCGCAGCCTGTGTCGGTTATTACAATCTTGATAATATCGGGTTCATCTTTGCTGTAGATTACCTGAGCGGCGACAACACCGCCCTTTGGTGTGTATTTTAACGCATTGTCAAGCACATTGAGGAAAACCTGCTTGAGCCTGTTTTTATCGCCGTAAACGGCAGGATAAACAGCCTCGGGTTCATCATAGAGAAGATGCTTGCCCTCTGTAACGGCTCTTTCCTTTAAGAAGTAAACCGCATCGTCAAATTCGGCAAGAATGTCAAGCTTTTCCTTGATGAGCTTCATTCTTCCGCTCTGAATACGGCTGAAGTCAAGAAGCTCTTCTACAATGCTTGTAAGGCGTGAGCTTTCGCTGATAATAACTCCCATACCACGGTCAAAGGTTTTGCGGTCAAGCTTTCCTCTTTCGGAAAGCTGCATTGTTTCAGCCCAGCCCTTAATTGCCGTAAGCGGAGTACGCAGTTCGTGTGATACTCGTGAAATAAAATCGTTTTTCATCTGATCGGCTGTCTGCAAATCAAGCGCCATATCGCTGATTGCATCGCAGAGGTCGCCGATTTCATCGTCGTATTTGTACTCGATTTTTTTTGCCTGTGAAAAATCGCCGTGGGCAATCTTGCTTGAAATCTCCGAAAGCTTTCTTATAGGTGCAACGATTGAACGGATAAACATAAGTCCCGACAAAATTACAAGTGCAATTATAACAATACCGCTTATGATAATCCCTGCGGATATAAGCACGATTGCAGTATTTACCTGTTCCATAGAAACAATATATCTTACTGCACCGACACAAGTACCGTTTTCGTTGGTGATAATTCTCGTCTGGCTCATAGCACTTTCGCCCGATGAAAGCTTGCCGTTCCAGTAGGCATATCCGCTTTCATCAGAGAGAGCCTCGTTAAAGTCGGGAATCTGTTCGTTTTCATCGGGAGTGAATCCTGTTGAAGTCATAACAACTCTGCCGGAAGAATTGATTACGATAACTTCCATTTCTTCCTTTTTGTCAAAGTTTTCAACATAGTCACGGGCAGATGCCGTAAATGAGGTTGAACTGTCGCTCTGAAATCCCGAAAAGACAAGTGAAAGCTCACTGCTTGTTGCATTCAGATTTTGTTCAACACTGTTCTGAAAAATATATGTAACAATGAAAATAAGGCTGACAACAATAAGGATTATAATTGTCAGTATAACGCTCAATGTGTTGAGCATCCATCTTTTTGAAATACCCTTAAAAATTGTTGCCGCCCTCCTTTATATAGATTGTGTCAGAATTTTCTCGGAATTATTCGCCTGAATCCCACTTGTAGCCGAGTCCCCAAACTGTGATGATGTGTTTTGGGTTTGACGGTTCGTCCTCAACTTTCATTCTGAGTCTGCGGATATTAACATCGACAATTTTATCCTCGCCGACATAAGCGTCACCCCATACATGGTTGAGAATGTCGATTCTGTCGAGTGCAACACCCGGATTTGAGAAGAAGTATTCCATAATCTGGAATTCAACCTGTGTGAGTTCAATCATTTTGCCGCTTTTCATAAGAGCACGGTTGCGAAGATTGAGTGTGAACTCACCTGATTTAAGCTCTTCTTTGAAGTTGTTTTCGGAATGTGACTGCGCAAGTGCAACTCTTCTGTAGAGTGAGTCAACTCTCGCAAGAAGCTCGCTCGGTGAGAAAGGCTTTGTAACATAGTCGTCCGCACCGAGCATAAGACCTGTTACCTTGTCCATTTCCTGTGTTTTGGCAGAAAGCATAATAATTCCGATACCGCCGTTGCGACTTCTCAGCTCCTTGCAAACCTGAAAGCCGTCAATACCCGGCATCATAACATCAAGAATGGCAACATCAAAATCACCGTTGTTTTCTTCATATTTCTGCAAAGCCGCTTCGCCGCAGTCTGCCTCAACTACATCGTAGCCTGCCCTTGTAAGATTGATAACGACAAAGTCACGAATTGCCGCTTCATCCTCACAAACAAGAATTTTTTTCATATCAAAACCTCCGTTGCTGTGATCAGATTCCCGACTGTGCAAGTGTGGAAAAACCTGTCTTGATTTCGTCATCACTTAGCGAAATCTGTGTGTCGGGATTTATATTATTAAATGTATATGCATATTTATCGTCTTTTGTAATAAGTGTAAAATTGTTTGATTTTCCGGATTCCCATTCGTTTATCGGCAGCACCTTTATTTCAAAAAGCTCTGTATCAAGCTTTGAACCGTTCCATGCGAAAAATGAGGTAGTTCCTTTTTTTAGGTCTGTAATTGCCGTAACCTTGTTTTCATCCCACTTATCGGGATAGTTCATCATAAACATAAAATCATAGTTTATAACAGCTGTCTGCTTTTCTATAAGATTTTCCTTTACGGTATCAAAACCGTTCCAGATGATTTTGTCTGCATAGATGTTCTTGGTATCGCCCTTTTGCTTTGGAAGAGCAAGCGTAACAGGAATTTCAAGCTTGCCGTCTTTGTCAATGTCGGAACAGATGACGGATGAAGTGCGTTCGGTAATGTTTTTTGTTTTTTCCTTAAACAGAGGATTACGCAATATTGCAAGCTCACGGCTGTAAAAAATCACCTGAGTATTTGTAACCTCGCTTGCCGAAGTGCCGTCAACAACAACTCCCGCAACATCGCCCTCAAGTTTTGTAACGGCAATGTTTTTGTATTTTGCAACATTCGGGTCCATATTTGCCATCGCTTTGGCATAAAGACTCTTGTTGTCATCGTTGTAATCAAGCATTGACGCAAGTGCTTCATTTTCGGTTGTGTAGAGAACAAGCGACATAATTTCATTTGTTCCGTCACCGTCAAAATCACCTGTAACAAAGCTTGAACAGCTTTGACCCGAACCGACATCGCTTGTCTTTCCGTCTGAGTAGGAATAGCAGAAAAGCTTGCCGACATTCGGAGTGTAGGTTGTTGAATTAACGATGATTTCAGCCTTTCCGTTGCCGGTTAAATCCGCAAAATCGACGCTGTCAATATCCGTTGTTTCAAAGATGTTGTCGGATGCAATCTTCCACGAATTATCCTTTGAATACATAACGAGCATATGAACCGAAGAGGTTTCGGCACTGTTGCGGAAAAAAGCAACAGCCTCGTTGCTTTCGTTGCCGTCAAGGTCAGTCATAATTATCGCACTGCGGAATTTTCCGTTTTTCGGATACTTAAGCGTGTATCCGCTGTCGGCGGTTTTGGCAATAAGCTGTTCAATTTCAGCCTCGTCGCCGACTGCCTTGGGAGGTCGGAGAAGATTGTCGGCACTGAAATCGGAAATATTGCAGCCGCTCATACATAAAAGCATTGAGCCGAAAAGCACAGCCGAAATCAGTTTTTTAATCTTCACAAAAAATCCCCCTGCCATTTATTTTGATTCTTTAAGTCTTTTGCCTTGCAATAAGATACTTGATTTTTATGCCCTCCTCGGAGAACATTTTTTCATGCTCCGTTTCAATATTGTCCGTAACATTGCTTGCGTGCAAATCACGGGTAAGGTACAAAATTTCATATCCGCTCTGCTCGAAGTATTCAAGACTTTCATCAAACAGCTCGTCATCATCGGTTTTGAAACGAATTTCGCTGTCCGGCTTCAAAAATGTTTTGTACATTTCAAGCTTTTTGTAGTATGTAAGTCTGCGCTTTTTGTGCTTTGCTCTCGGCCACGGATTACAGAAGTTGATGAAAAGTCTGTCAATCTTATCGTCAGCCGTAATGATTTTGTCAAGCATTTCAACATTGTACTTTACAAGTAAAAGATTTGTAATATCATCCTGCGTTTTGCCTGCGTCCTCAAAAAGCTTTACAATTGTTCTTCTGCCGACGCCGAGCATATCAACCTTGATGTCAAGTGCGATAATGTTTTTGTCGGGATTTTTAAGCGCAAGCTGTCCCGCAAAACCGCCTTTGCCGCAGCCGATTTCAAGATACAACGGCTGTTCCTTTTTGAAAGCCTGCATCCATTTTCCGGCGTTTTCTTCGGGATTCTTTACATAAAAGTCGCAAACGGAAAGCTCCGGTTCTGCCCATTTCTTTTTTCTGATTCTCATAATACCTCATTTTGCGGTGCGTACAGACGGCGCACTACCACATATAGTAATTTACCGTATCATTATATCAAATTGTAACAAATTATGCAACAAATATTTTGATAATGATGCTTACAGGTTAAATAAATTTAATCATATCGTCACAGGATTGCGATTTTGTAAAAACAATCTCGGAAAATTCTTTTGAAAGCTTGTTTACAAGCGGTAAAATTACAATATCTTCACTTTTGAAGTGACCTGCGTCAATAATGTCAATTCCGAGTGAATTTGCGGCGATAATCTCATGGTGCTTGATTTCTCCCGTGACAAGCACATCAACACCCGCCAAAGCCGCATCAAACACATTTGAACCGCCTGCACCCGACGATACGGCAACCTTTTTAACCCTGCCTTTAATGTCGGTGTAGCGAAGTCCTTTGCAGTCAAGATTTTTCTTTGCAAGCTTTGCAAAATCGTGAATATCGGTTTCGCTCTCAAGCTCGCCCGTGAACATACACTCGCCAAGTTCCGACAGCACGGTTTTTTTGACTCCGAGCGCGTCTGCAAGACAGATGTTCACTCCGAACTTTTCGCCAAGGTCAAGGTTGGTGTGCATACAAACGGCGGAAATACCCTTTTGTGCAAGCATATAGGGAACGGAAGAAGGCGAAAGCCTTTTTATCGGGGCAAAAATTACGGGATGATGACTGATAATCAGCTCACATCCCAGACTTTCCGCCTCATTCACAACATCTTCCGTAATGTCAAGAGCGACAAGCACACGGCTTACGGCTGTGTATTTGTCGCCCACAATAAGCCCTGCATTGTCAAAACTCATCTGAGTTGCACAGGGCGCAAATTCTTCAAAAAAATTAAGTATATCGTTTATGGTTTTCACTTAAAGCTCTCCTCAAGAATGCGTGCGGTTTCGGCACAGACAGGGTTGCCCTTAGCCTGTTTTAAAAGTCTGCGCACACAGCCTTCAATAAATCTGCGGTGCATGGAGTTGTTTTTCGGATCAAGCCCGTAAAGGAAAAGGTCGCTTTCGGATACCGTGCGAACCTCACCGCTGTATTCGGCAAGAATTATGGTGTAGCACTTGTTTGCGGCAGTACAGCAGTCACGCTTGATAACGCTGAAACCGTTTGCAAACAGCCAACGCATAAGCTCTTCACTTTTGGTCATAGGCTGAAGAATAAAGTGCTTTGACCTGTCCTTTGAAAACTCCCAGTTTTCGATAATCTGCGAAATGAGTTCTCCGCCCATTCCTGCAATTACTATGTCATCAGCCTCATTACCCGAAATTTTTTCAAGACCGTTTGAAAGCCTTGCTTCAATTCGATTGTTAAGACCGCTGTTGTTAATTGTTTCAATTCCCCGTTCAAGGGGCAGGGGGTTGATGTCTGCGGCAATCGCTGTGTCGCATCTGCCAATACGGCACAGCCACACCGGAAGATAGGCATGGTCTGTGCCGATATCGGCAACCTTTGCTCCGTCACGCACAAAGTCCGCACAAAGTGCAAGACGGTTATCAAGCGAAAAATCAGATGCGCCGTTCATTATGCAATTGCTTTGTTAAGGTCTGCAACGAGTGCGTCTGCATCTGCACCGTGTACCATACAAGCCTCTTCAATCGTTTCGCCTCGTGATGCAGGACAGCCAAGGCAGTGCATACCGATGCTGAAGAAAAGCTCTGCTGTGTCAGGGTACTGATCAAGAACATCACCGATGATTGAATTCTTTGTAATTTCCATTATAAAAAACCTCCTGTGTCATGAAACTGCAACATCGCTTTGATGTTGCACTATAGTAGTATAGCATAAAGCCGTGATTTTTAAAAGTAATATTTTTAATTTCTTGTGTAGTGCATTAAGTTCTATTTTGCCAATATTTGCGGTCAAGACTGCGGTATTGAACCGCCTCAAGAACATGCTCGGAGCGGATTATTTCTGACTCGTCCAAATCGGCAATCGTTCTTGCAACTTTCAAAACCCTGTCATACGCTCTTGCGGTAAGTCCTAAACTTTCAAAAGCGTCTTTGAGCGTCTGTTCAGCCTCTTTATCAATTACGCAGACCTTTTCAAACTGCTCTGCGTTAATTTTTGCGTTGCAGGTTGTTTTACTGTCCTTAAATCTTTCACGCTGAATTTCTCTTGCTCTGTCGGCTCTCTTTTTGATGTCGGCGGAACATTCGGCAGATGAAGTGTCACGCAGTTCTTCAAATTTCACGGCAGGCACTTCTACATGGATATCAAAACGGTCGAGAAGCGGACCCGAAATGCGGTTGAGGTAGCGTTTTATCTTCTGTTCCGAACAGGTGCATTTTCTTGTCGGATCACCGTAATATCCGCACGGACATGGGTTCATTGCGGCAACCACCATAATCGAACACGGATAGGTGCATTTCTGACCTGCTCTTGAAATTGTGATAGAGCCGTCCTCAATCGGCTGACGGAGAACTTCAAGTGCCGTTCTTGAAAATTCGGGCAGCTCGTCAAGGAACAGCACACCGTTGTTTGCAAGCGAAACCTCACCCGGTCTGATAGTTCCCGTACCTCCTCCGCCAAGTCCTACGGGCGTTACCGTGTGGTGAGGTGAACGGAACGGCCGTGTTGTGATAAGTCCGTCATGCTTTAGCGTTCCTGCAATTGAGTGGATTTTTGTCGTTTCAATCATTTCGTCAAAGCTCATATCGGGCAGAATTGACGGAACCCGTTTTGCAAGCATACTTTTGCCCGAACCCGGAGGGCCTATGAGCAGAATATTGTGACCGCCGGCAGCGGCAATTTCAAGCGCACGCTTCACCTCAAGCTGACCTTTTACCTGGGAGAAATCCGGAATGTAGTCTCGTTCTTCCGTGGGAGAATGTGTATTCGGCTTTGCGGGTGCAGGTTCGAGAATGTGATTGAGATAATCTTTCAGTTGAAGAATGTTGTCAATACCATACACTTCAATTCCGTCAACAACAGCGCCCTCGCTTGCGTTGGCTTTCGGAACATAAATTTTCTTTATACCGCATTCCTTCGCCTTGATAACCATGGGCAGAACTCCGTTGATTCCTCTGACTTCTCCCGAAAGCGAAAGCTCGCCGATGAATGCGCAGTCGGAGATGCTGCTTTTAATCTGATTGAGCAGTACAAGAATTGCAACCGCAATAGGCAAATCGTAAATAGGCCCTTCTTTTTTGATATCGGCAGGAGCAAGGTTTACTGTTGTGTGTGCGGCAGGATATTTAAAGCCGCAGTTTTTTAATGCACTGAGAACCCTGTCCTTGCTCTCACGCACGGCGGCGTCGGGCAGACCTACCATATCAAATTCCCGTGTGCCGTAATACATTGACGCTTCAAGCTCAACCTTGTAGCCGTCCATACCGCTCACACCAAAGCTGTTGCAGGTAACAACCATCAAAATTCCTCCAGACCGTTAATTTGAAATTAAGTAAAACATATTTTATTATACCATTTTCCTTTTCTCTTAACAAGTTTCATAATGTATGTAATTTCGACTTTATTTCAGCTATTTTGCACAATTAATTTCCATATCATAATGCAATATTACAGAAATTGCTTTCGGGTTGTTGACATTTGTGCGTTTTTGTTATACTATTAAGCGTATAAGAATAAGTATTAGGGGCAGGTTATGACCGAATTGCAAAAATCCTACGGTACTTTATCCGACGCACAGCTTGCACATTTTGTGAGTATTGGTGATGACCGTGCTTTTGATGAGCTTGTCGTAAGATATCTTGACACAATCAGCATAATTGCACGAAAGTTTTCGGCAGAGGGCTATGAACACAATGACTTTGTTCAGGAGGGACTTGTGGGATTGCTTTGTTCCTGCAAAGCCTTTAATCAAAACGGCGGTGCAAACTTTAAAAGCTATATGTCGGTTGTTGTTGAGAGAAGATTTATTTCGATAATCAGACGGGGAGAGCAGAAAAAAGCCATTCCCTTGTCAAGCATTGTTCCGATGGATGATGTGGGCGAGTCGATTGAAGATTCCGCCAAAACTCCCGAAGAACTTTTGATGTGCAGAGAACAGCTTGACCAGTTGCTGTTGCGACTTCAAAGTGTGCTGTCAAAGTCCGAATACGATGTTCTTATGCTCTACGGCAACGGCTTGAGCTATAAAGAGATTGCCGAAAGGCTTTCCGTGACCGAAAAGGCGGTTGACAATGCCTTGCAAAGAGCAAGAAAAAAGGTTCGTGTCGGATTGCAAAAATAGCATATGTCCTTAAACAGTATTGCGGTGCAACTCCGCACAGGGCAACAAACTAACCTCCGAGAGGTAGAAAAAGAGAGGTAAATACCAATGTACGAAGATAAGACACTTGTCTGCAAAGAATGCGGAAACGAATTTGTTTTTACTGCAGGAGAGCAGGAATTTTACGCTGAAAAGGGTTTCACAAACGAACCGCAGCGTTGCAAGGCTTGCAGACAGGCTCGTAAAAATGCTGCCAAGACAGAGAGAGAGTTCTTTGAAACCGTTTGCGCTGAATGCGGCGGAATTGCAAAGATTCCTTTCAAGCCTGTTGAAGGCAAAAGCTACTATTGCAGCGAATGTTTTGCAAAAAGAAAAGCAGCTGAATAATTAATTGAATTTTTATTGTTTTAGTTTAATTTCTCGTAACTGAGGTTAAATATTTTAATTTTAAAAGCTTGATTATCTTCAGACTAATTTCAAATTAAAAAAGCTAAACACAAAAACGGTGGGCATTGCTCACCGTTTTTTTATGCCATTGTTTTGATACGAATGTTAAAATATTTCACAATAATTGGCGAAATAGTATAATTTAGTGAAATAAATTCACTAAATTTGTTGATATAACGAAAAAAGTGTGTTATAGTAACCATATAGTGTTGTGAAATTTATATAACGGATAGAGGGAAAGACTTGGCAAAGAATAGTGGGTTATCTAAAGCGAAAAATGCAAAAAAAGATGAATTTTATACCAGTTATGAAGTCATCCAAGCGGAAATTAATCATTACGAAGATAAATTCAAAAATAAAACCGTATTATGTAACTGTGATGATCCGTTTGAGAGTAATTTCTGTAAATTTTTTTTAAGAAATTTCAATTATTTAAAATTAAAGAGATTAATCTGTACTTCGTATAGCACATCTCCCATAGTCGGACAACAACTTACTTTGGTTGGGTGGAATGAAGAACCTATAAAAAGATGTAATGGCTATGTAATGGATATTTCCGAAGTTCCGATGGCTAACGGCAGAGGTGTTTCGGACAGCGATATTGATAGTTTATTAAAATCTAAAAATAGTGGTGTAAAAAAATTAAAAGGTGACGGCGATTTTCGTTCTGATGAATGTATAGAATATATGAAACAGGCAGATGTCGTCATTACTAACCCGCCTTTTAGTCTTTTTAGAGAATATGTGGCACAACTTATAGAATACGAGAAAAATTTTTTAATAATAGGTAATGTTAATGCTATAACATACAAAGAAATTTTTCCATTAATAAAAGATAATAAAATGTGGCTTGGTGCAAGCATACATAGCGGAGATAGAAAGTTTTATGTTCCGGATGATTATCCTCTAAAAGCTTCAGGTTGTGGGGAAGATGAAAATGGAAGAAAGTTTATTCGTGTTAAGGGAGTAAGGTGGTTTACAAATTTGGATTATACCAAAAGACATGAAGAATTGGTGCTTTACAAAAAATACTATGGTAATGAAGAAGAATATCCTAAATATGATAACTATGATGCAATTAATGTTGACAAAACAGCGGATATACCATGTGATTATTTTGAATATATGGCTGTGCCAATTACATATACCGATAAGTATAACCCAGACCAATTTGAAATTATTAACGCAAATGATATAAGAACAAACCTTGATACTCCGATAAAAGCTCATGGATTAATCAAAGACAAGGATGCTGTAATTACAACACAAAATTATACAAAAAACGCAGAAAAAGACTTGACACAAACAGCTAAAACGGGGACAATCTTGACAGACAGACAGACAGACAGACAGACAGACAGACAGACAGACAGACAGACAG
>CAJMRT010000038.1 GCA_905215855.1 uncultured bacterium | reverse complement strand
CTACCGGCAGCTCGGCAGGCAGCGCCTCCGGGGGGAAAGAGGGCTCCCCAGCGATCAGCATTCCGATGGGCTTTGCCGCGGCGGCAGCCTGAATACAGGTTGCTATTCCTCCCGAAAGGGGAGAGAACTCCACCAGGTTGACCAGAATCCCCTTGGGCGCCAGTACCGACTGCACCCCCGAAAGCAGGGTTTGTGCCCGCTTGGCCGCGGGAACGATGAGGGTGACGGCCCGCCGCCCGCGGTTGACTGGCTTGGGGTTGTAGTTGTATTTTTCGATGATGGTCTGCACCCGTTCGCGGGTCTCCGGCAGCACCGCCTCCGGGTGGTTGATGACACGAGAGATGGTGGCAACCGAAACACCGGCTTCCTTGGCCAGTTCGCGGATATTCACGGGCAGTCCTCCTCTCTGTATGCTTCTTTTTTTATTGTAACATATTTCGGTATGGCAAGTAAACTGTGGATTAAAGGGGCAGGAGAAAAGGAATTTTGTATTTGTTCATTCTTCCACCGGCAGCACTAGCCGGGAGCAATATCGTTGGGGATCAATCTCCCGCCCGGTGTAGGGTGCCACAATGCCAAGGATGCGCGGGGCCCCGGTGGGGGGCAGCTCCCTGGCCTTTACCTCACGGCTCAGGGCCAGCCACGCTTCATCCTCACCGGCGTAATCGCCGCAGTACAGCACTGAGAGCACCCGGCACTCCGGCAGGGTCACCGCGATTGGTCAATCCACTACGAGCCAGCGCTATAAAGGAATTACAGCTATCGATGGATTTACCATTGGTAATAGCATTGTTACCGCCACAGGGACCTCCTATGGCATTTATGCGAATAGTTATAATAACTGTGATATCCGTGGCAAGGATACCGTGATAAAGGCAACCTCTACGGGCGGTGAACTGGCTGTTTACTCGCAATACCCCACAGCCTATTATCCTTATTATGGGTGTATCAACCTATATGATGATCTGTGCGTTACTGTTTCTCTTCATAGTTAGCAAAAGCTAACTGGCTGGATTTAGAAAAGCCGCCCTCCGGCAGCATCAATGGACAGACCTATTGCAGCGCAGCGGCTCACAAAATGCAATAGAATCAGCAACTCCCCCGACCAAATGATCGGGGGAGAGATTTTATTCTTTCACCAGCGGCAGCGTAAGGGTGGCCTGCGGCATATACAGCACCTTGGGGTGGTCATATTCCGCCAAAACGGTGCGGATGACCTCATTGAGCTGTTCCTTGGGGTAGCACTCCACATTTACTTCAGCCATGCGCTTTTGGTCCAGCGCGGTGATGAGGATCAGCCGGCAGTGGGCCTGGCATTCTCGGACCTTGTAGCAATTCAGCCCGCCCATATTCACCTTGCGCTTCAGCTCCGCCACCACGGAGTCCTTATCGGGATAGCGGCCCAGCCATTCCTCAAAGGGATCGTCCATCTCTTTGCTGCATCCCTCGGGACACTCCGCCAGGCAGATGATGACGCCGCCCTTTTTCACGGCACGGCTGGCATTGTAGAAGCCCTTTTTGCTCTGCCGAAGGTCAATATCCTTAGGAAATCCACCGCAGGAGGCAATGACGATATCGGGCCGTTCCGGGATGGGATAGAGATAGAAATCCTTGGCCAATTCAGCGCCGTGCAGGTAGGCTTCCCGCCAGTGGCCGGCCACCGCCTGGTAGATCATCCCGTGGTCATCGCAGATGACATTCAGCAGATAGGCGGGGTGGGTAAAGGCGCATGCCTCCATAAAGTCCAGATGAACGGGGTTGTTTTCCAGCACACCGGCCTGGGCATTGGGGTCAATGACCATCTTGTGGTTGCTGAGGATGGTATCCTTGCGGGCACAGCCGGGGATGATATCCTTGCGTCCACCGCCAAACCCGGCCATGTGGTGCACCAGGATACCGCCGGTAAGGATGAGCTTATCGGCTGCCATGGCGATTTTATTGGCCCACACCTCATGGCCGTAGCTGGTGGTGCCCACCAGCTGGCAGGGGGAGGCTTCGCAATCGTGCTGCACCACGGTAACACGGCGGTAAATATCCTCGGTGATGAGGCTGCACATCTGCTCCTCGGTCATGGCGCTGTGCATCCCGTTGGCAAACAGAATGGTGATATCCCCGTCCGGCACGCCGGCCTTATTCAGCTCCCGCACCAGGATGGGGATATAAATGTGGCTGCGGGTCAGGCGGGTGATGTCATTGGTGAGGATACATACAGTATCCCCGGCATGGATTTCCTCGGCCAGCAGCCAGGCCCCAATGGGATGGGCCAGCGCGTCCTCCACGATCTCCTCCTCCGAGCGAACGCCGGTGGGGTGCTGCTTCGGCAGCAATATGCTTAGGTCGGTCCCCTCGGGGATCTCGATATCCAGCAGCTCGTGGCCGTACTTTACCTTATCTTTCATGGTGTGTCCTCCCTGTCTTAGCGGTGAATATGTTCAGCGGTCAGGCGGCCCATTTCCTCGGTAGTCACCTTGGTCAGCCCACGGCCCTCCAGGTAAATATCCGGGGTGCGGTAGCCCAGGTGCAGCACCTCATTGATGGCCCGGTCGATGGCGGCGGCTTCTTCCTTCAGCCCCAGTCCGATCTCCAGCAGCATACCTACCGAGGCAATAGCGGCCAGGGGATTGGCAATGCCCAGCCCGGCAATATCAGGTGCTGTGCCATGGATGGGCTCAAAGAGCCCGAAGCCATTTTCATTGATGGCCGCGGAGGCAAGCATCCCCACCGAGCCGGTGGCCACCCCCGCCTCATCCGAGAGGATATCACCGAAGATGCTGGTGGTCAGCATCACATCAAAGCGGGAGGGATTGCAGGTCAGCTCCATGGCGGCCTTATCCACCAGCAGGTTGGTCAGCTGCACATCAGGGTAATCCTGCGCTACGCGGGCCACCGTTTCCCGCCACAGCCGGGAGCTTTCCAGCGCATTGGATTTATCAATGCTGGTGACGCTCTTGCGGCGGCCCTGCGCCAGTCGGAAGGCATGGCGGGCTACCCGCTCCACCTCAAATTCGCTGTAACATTCCACATCGTAGCCTTCCCGACCACGGGCGCCCTCCCGGGTGCCCTTTTCGCCAAAGTAGATACCGCCTGTAAGCTCACGAACAATCATAACATCGAGGTTGCCGCCGATGATTTCATCCTTGATAGGTGATGCACTTTTGAGCGGTCCGAAAATAACCGACGGACGAAGATTTGCGAAAAGTCCGAGTGCGCCCCTGATACCGAGAAGTCCTGCCTCGGGACGGTTGTTACCCGGCTGTGAATCCCACTTAGGACCGCCTACCGCACCGAGAAGCACGCTGTCCGACGCCTTACACTTTGCAACTGTTTCATCGGGGAGCGGAATGCCTGTTGCGTCAATAGCACAACCGCCGAGAAGTGCCTCGTCATATGTAACGCCAAAACCAAATTTTTCAGCGGCACAATCAAGAACCTTTACAGCCTGATTTACGATTTCAGGACCGATACCGTCGCCCTTTAAAAGAGTAATTTTATAATCTGCCATTTTATATATCTCCTTAATCAATTGTTTGCTAATGAATATTATTACACAATATACGGCAAAAGATTGTAAACTGTGCTACAATTCTGCCAAAGTTTCAAAAAATCAGCCGTTGTCCGACGGAAGCGGAATTGTCTGAAAAACTTCGCAGACCTTATCCCTCTGCCAAAGTACGGGAGTAACTCTGAGTGAATAGCCGAAACCGTTGTCCATTGTCCATTCAAACGGTTTTGCCTGCGGAAGTCCGTAGACTGCAAGCAAGGTCATAATAACACCGCCGTGAGTGACAATTACACTTTCGGTTGTGCCTGTTTTCATAAGTCCCTCAACAATGCTTTCAAACATTTTGCATACTCTGCGTGTAAAATCGGCATTGCTCTCCCCCCTCGGAGGTTTTACGGAAGAATCGCCTGCGAGCCACTTTTCAAAATCGGGATCGTTTTTCAGCTCATCGGCAGTTTTGCCCTCCCATTCACCGAAATTACATTCGGAAAGGTTGTCAATAACAAGCGGATTTTGTTCGGGATAAAGAATTTTTGCGGTTTCGGTACAACGCTTTAACGGACTTGTGAACACAACCTGCGTACCCGGATATTTGTACTCATAATCGAGTTTTCTCAAATCCATTCTTCCCCTGTCGGAAAGCGGAGCGTCTGTTGTTCCGATATATTTCCCCGCAAGTGTATCATCAATCGAACCGTGTCTTATAAAATGAATTATGTATGATTTCATAACTTCTCCCATAAACCGACTTTCAGCAAATCGGCACTTAATTATTTACAAAAAGTAAATTTTGTATTATACTGTCTGTATAGAAAGCATATTGCTGTAAATGCTTTCAATGTACTGACTATGCACTATATTTGAATCAGAGCAAATTCTGCTTTGCTTTTTCTGACAATCAAGTTAATTATACTATCTTCAAAAATGAGGTGTCAAGTCTTGAACAAAGATTTTCCGAGAATTATAACATTTCTTCGTAAAGAAAGAGGTTTGAGTCAAAAACAGGTTGCAGGCGATATGGGAATTTCGCAGGCACTTTTGTCACATTATGAAAAGGGAATCCGTGAATGCGGTCTTGATTTTCTCGTAAAAACAGCCGAATACTACGGTGTTTCAACCGATTATCTTCTCGGCAGAACCGTACAGAGAAATTTCACAGCCGATCCTTTTGAGGCTGCCGAAAAAGAGGTTGTCATCAATACCGAAAAAGGCAGTATGATAAACAAAATAAACCGCAGTCTTTTGATGAACACCACCTCGGTAATCTACGATTTGCTTGCAAAAATCGGCAACAAGCACCTTACAAACGCAGTCAGCAACTACCTTATGAGCGCCGAATATGTAATTTTCCGCACAATTTATAATTCCGAAAAAAATAACTCGCAAACTATGTTTTCGCTTGATAAGAACCGCTACAGAAATCTCACGGACGCATCAATGATTCTTGACCTTGAAATCATCAACGAACTTATTGAAAATGATAAGCTTACCCTCACCCTCTCTCCCGATGTTATTTCGGTATGTTTTGAAAAAGATGCCCCGTCACTATTCAACCTAATTCAATATTCCGAAAGAAACATAAAAAATGTCTATGCAGGGAAAAGGTGATTTTTAACTCCTTTTCAGAATAATAAGTTTACTTTCGTGCTACATATGCGCTTATATCGTAGCATAGAAGTAAGGTAACACAACAAACAACGGTCGGTTGGCTTGGAGTTTTTCTCAAGCTGAACCGACCGTTTTGCTGCTTGTTTATTTTCTTTTTTAGCATTATCCGTATGTAATGCGGAATTATGCATTAAGACCGAACGAGATTGATATTGCGTTATTTATTTCGTTCATAGAATTTTCATCAACCGTACCCATTTTTTCTTTGAGCCGTTTTTTGTCGATTGTTCGTACCTGTTCAAGCAGAACCACGCTGTCTTTGGCGAGTCCCGAGCTGTCAGCGTGCAATGGAATGTGGGTAGGCAAATTCGCCTTTGACTGCTGACTTGTGATTGCGGCGGCGATTACAGTCGGACTGAATCGGTTGCCGACATTATTCTGAACAATAAGCACAGGTCTGATTCCGCCCTGCTCAGAGCCTACAACGGGACTCAGGTCGGCATAATAAATATCTCCTCTTCGTATATTCAAGGCTTTCACGCTCCAAATAATTGTTTACTTGTATTTTTGCCTTTCCAAAAGCTTTTATACAGCTATTACATAATATTTTTGAGCGTAAAATTTGTGAATCGGTTCAGCCGTTTGCATCTTTCACATCAGAAAGCACCATTTCGTAATCTTCGCCGTCAACGCTGATTTTGCTTATACAGCCCTTTGAATTTGTGCTGACAACGGCTTTGCCGAACGCTGAATCAAGTCTGTATGTACACACATCTTCGCACTTTCCCTCAAAAACCGCCCTTCCATCTGCAATTCCGTATAAAATTTCTTTTGTAATATTCGGGAAACTGCTTTCGGGAATGTACGCTTCATCGGCGGAGCAAATCATATTCTCCCTTGAAATTTCAAGATCAGAACCCTTATATGTAACCGACAAACCGCTGACCGTGTTCGGAGAATCAAGCGAAATATTGATGAGTTTTTTACCGCTTGCAGACAGCTTTCCCGTGATGTTCATTTTTCTGTACTCACAGCTGAAATCGGCAAAAAACGAGGATTTCGGAGAAAGATTTTCCTGCACTTCATCACACCCCGTAATGATAAAAACGGGCATAACAAAAAGGACACATAATGCAATCAAGATTTTCCGTGCCATAAGACACCTCCCGATACATTATATGTCCTGTGAATTTTTTAATACATTGTACAAATAAGTGATTAATGCATTTTATCTTAATATCCGTGGTCAATATGCTGCCATTTTCCGCCTTTTGTTCTGACTAAAATCCAGTTCCAGTTATTATATGTGGAATTCGGATTTAATGATCCGTCGCCGCCTGATGAATCAACATCAAATGCAGATAACAGCACAATAACTTCATCTGCATTATTCCTGTCGGCAAATTCCTGAAAATCGGTGCAGTAATCATCTCCTGCATAATAAATTTCCGTGAGGGTACAGCCGTTCCAATTGGCGTCGAACTCTTTTTCAATAGTATCAACAGCAGAGTTAATATCATCTGCGGAATAGATTTCAGAATCCACATCGTGAGTCTTTACTTTGCTTATATCTCCTCCGCTATCTCCTCCGCAGGCACTCAAACCGATAACAAGAAATACACACATAACTAAACATAAAATTTTCTTCATAATTACTCCTTTCAAAATCGTCATTATTTTCACCACTTTTTTCGCAAAAAGATTCCCGTTTCTTACTTGTATTTTAAATCAAAATACACAACGCTTTTTATTCTTATAAAGAACAATTCAACTTACGATTGATTAACTGTTTTGTATATATTATTTCCTGTTTTTTCCTCAAAATAATTTTTTAATCTTATGTTTGAATTCCATTTTTCTTGTGGGTAATAACCATATCTTTGTTTTACATCTCTCATACGGTCTATAATATTCAACACACCGCCACTGCCTGCCAATGCATCGCATAACTGAATTAGTTTGTCATAATCATCCATATTTACTTTAGCAAGAGCAGTTTCTATCAATTCAAGTTCTTCATCAGAAACATCGAATTTACCAATGTATTCCTTTACGGTTGAATTATTAAACGAATGTGTAAGGCAAATTTTTGCGACCTCATCATATCCCAATGACATCATATATGTATATCCGTCAGAAACATGACCTAAATGCCTAACACCAAACTTTCTGCCAATATCATGGAGTAACCCTAATATGTATGCCTTTTCCGAATCCAAATCTTCACATAATTCCGCAATCTTTTCAGCGCATTTTGCTGTAATGCGACTGTGATTTACCCAAGGACCCGAATTACATTGTTCAGCTTCTTCTAATATTTTTTCAGCTTCCGCTCTTGTTGGCATCATTTTTATTCGCCTCCATAAACAGCGTTATATGCAAAACATTACCTCACACTACTGTATAAAAGTAATTTTGTGACATTTATATAATCTGACTTAATATAAATTTTGTGCTGTTACTTGCGGGCGGATAATATCCGCCCCTACGAAATTATCTTCATTTTCAAAACTTTTTTCGCAAAAAGATTCCCGTTTCTACTTGTATTTTAAATCAAAAACCGCAACGCTTATATGCAAGCGGGATGCAATTTATCAGGTCTGTGGGGAGCATTGAGATTTTGCCGTATTTTTCGGCGGCAATGTCGCCTGCAAGGCCGTGGAGATATACTGCCGCTGCGGCTGATGAGAACGCACTTGCGCCCTGAGCAAGAATTGATGCGGTCATTCCTGCAAGCACATCACCGCTGCCGCCTGTTGCCATTCCCGAATTGCCTGTCGGGTTCACAAGCACCTTGCCGTTTGGAGAGGCAATTACCGTTCCTGCTCCTTTGAGAACGGTTACAACACCGTACTTCTGTGCAAAATCGAGGGCAACTCTCTCCCTTTCCGCATTTACAAGCGGAGTTGCAAGACCTGTAAGTCTTGACATTTCACCCGGGTGAGGAGTAATTATAATCGGTGCTTTTTTTCTTAAAAGAATTTCAGGCTGTTTTGCAACACAATTGAGTGCATCTGCGTCAAGCACAAGCGGTGTTGTGGAATTTTCTATTAAAGAAAATACAATTTTTAATGTATCGTCACACACACCGAGTCCGCAACCGACAAGAGTTGCAGAGGATTTGCACGATTCGCTGACTAAAAACGGAACATTTACCTTTGAGATTCTGCCGTCTGCATTTTCGCTGAGAGGATAGTAAACGCTCTCAAGAATCGTTTGGGCAACAATCGGGTAAATGCTTCTCGGCAAGGCACATTTTGCAAGACCTATGCCCGTTCTTAACGCACCCTTTGCCGACATAACCGCCGCCCCTGCCATTCCGTAGCTGCCGCAAACGCAGAGCAATGAACCCAGAGTTCCCTTGTTTGCATCATCGGGGCGTTCAAAAATTGCACTTTTTACAACATTTACATCTGTTACTGTCATATTATCAACTCATTTTTCTTTTATAGAATAACTGAACCACAATATTCTTGTTGAGGTGCGGTTTCATACCGTTGAGAATATCCTCGTTCGGAGTAAAAACGAGAAGGCATCTGCCGTATGCGGGACTGTTGAAAACAGCAAAATAGTTTTCATCCTTAGCGTCAATATCTCTTGCGGCGATGAAAGTTTTGAGAAATCTCATCTTCTTGATTTCGGTATCGTCTTTTTCAAGTCTTTCAATCTCGTTAATCTGAATTTTGCAGATATTTTTTCTCTTGCGAAGTGCAATAACCTTGGCAACAGTAAGCTCGTTGCCCGAAACCGAATATTCAAAATCGACCTTTTGAATACTGAATACATACCACACTGCATAGATTCCACCGAGAAATACGAAGAATGCAACATATACAAGATATGCGGTTATTACAAACGCAAGTGCAAAGATAGTTGCAGGCACTAAAATAAGCAAAAGCACGGCTACAATTTTTATAATAAGATTCTTTGGTTTATTAGCTCGTCTTACAACCTGTTCGTTAAAATTATTCAATGTATTTTCTCCTTTATGATTGATATTTCATATGATATCACAGGCTGTTGCTTTTTTCAACAAAAGATACAAAAACTCTTGCAAAAAAAATGTTTTGGTGTTATCATAGAAAAAGATAACATGATGACGAAGAAAGTAGCGTTTGCGTTATACCGTCAAAGAGAATGTGTGCCGAGGCTGAAAGCATACAACGGTGTTGCAGGTGTGAAGTTCCCTTCCGAGTGGTGAGGTTGAAATTTTCAGTAGATCTCAACGGCTGACCCCGTTACAGGTTGTGAAAGTGTCAGCTTTCGGGAGTGTTTGCTTTGATGCAAAAATCAGGGTGGTACCACGGATTATTTCGTCCCTGCGTAATTGATTTTACGCAGGGTTTTATTATTTTTACGGAGGTAATTTATGAACGAGAAATTATTAAGTTTAAAAGACGAAATCAAGTCAAGACTCGGCGAAACACAAGATTTGACCGACCTTGATAAAATCAGAGTTTCTTATCTTGGCAAAAAGGGCAGTATCACGGCTCTTTTAAAGGGTATGAAAGACCTTCCCAACGAGGAAAGAAAAACTTTCGGTGCTGAGGTAAACAAGCTCAAAGCACAGGCCGCACAGCTTATTGAAGAAAGACTTGCGGAACTTAAAGAAAAGGAAATTCAGCGTGAAATCGCCTTGATGCCGCAGTTTGACATTACATCGCCCGTTGCACTTGCAAGGGGTTCTTATCACCCAATCACCCTTGTTCAGAGAGAATGCGAAAAGATTTTCTCATCAATGGGATTTAACATTGAGGACTACTCCGAAATCGTAACCGACTATGAATGCTTTGAGGCTCTCAACATTCCAAAGCATCACCCCGCAAGAGATATGCAGGACACTTACTACCTTGACAACGGTCAGCTTTTAAAGTCACACACATCAGCCGCACAGAACGCAATTCTTAAAAAGTACGGCAAGGGACTTATTGAAAACGGCACACCTATAAAAGCCATCTTCCCCGGCAGATGCTTCAGAAACGAGGCAACGGACGCTTGTCACGAAAACACATTTTTCCAGATGGAAGGCGTTATGGTTGACAAGGACATTTCAATTTCAAACCTTATCTACTTTATGAAAACAATGCTTTCCGAGGTATTCAAAAAGGATATCAAGGTAAGACTTCGCCCCGGCTTTTTCCCATTCGTTGAACCGGGTTTTGAACTCGACATCAGCTGTCTTATCTGCGGCGGCGAGGGTTGTCCGTCATGTAAGCACAGCGGCTGGCTTGAGCTATGCCCCTGCGGTATGATTCATCCCAATGTTCTGCGTGAGGGCGGAATTGATCCCGAAAAATACACAGGCTTTGCGTTTGGTCTCGGTCTTACAAGACTTGCAATGATGAAGTACGGAATCAAGGATATCCGTGACCTTAACAGCGGCAGTCTTAAAGCACTTTCACAGTTTACTGATGACGAATAAGAGAGGAGATACAAAATGTTTTTATCTATGAACTGGATTCAGGACTTTGTTGATTTGAGCGGTCTTGATAAAATTGAACTTATCCGCAAATTTTCTCTTTCCACAGCCGAGGTTGAAAACGATATTCTCCGCAAGGGCAGTGAAATCAGCGGTATTGTTGTAGGTGAAATTAAGTCGGTTGAAAATCATCCCGATTCAAAGAAGCTTCATCTCCTCAAAATTGACGCAGGCGAGGACGAACTTATTGATGTTGTCTGCGGTGCTCCGAATGTAAGAATCGGTCTTAAAACCGCTTTTGCAAAGGTTGGCGCTAAAGTCGGCGAAATCACGATTACACCAAGACCTCTTGCTGGCTTTACATCAAACGGTATGTGCTGCAGTGAGGCTGAAATCGGTATCAGCGATGACAACTCCGGCATCATGGAAATTACAGATGATGTAAAGAACGGCACAGACCTTAAGGATATTTACGAAATTGACGATATTGTTTTTGAAGTTGATAACAAGTCGCTTACAAACCGTCCCGACCTTTGGGGACACTACGGAATTGCAAGAGAATTTGCCGCACTTGCAGGCAGAGAGCTTAAACCTCTTGACCTTGACGATTTAAAGGCATATGACGGTCTTAAAAAGATTGATATGAAAATTGAGGACACTCTCTGTCAGAGATACAGCTGCTTACAGATTGAGAATATCAACCGCAATGTCAGCCCCGTAAATATGAGAATCCGTCTTTTCTACTGCGGTATGAGAGCAATAAACTATCTTGCCGACCTTACAAACTACCTTATGCTTGAAATGGGTCAGCCGATGCACGCTTTTGATTCAAGAAAGGTTGAAAAAATCAGAATCAAGCGTTTTGACAAGCCTTTCACTTTCAAAACACTTGACGGTGTTGAAAGAAACATTGACGAAAACACACTTATGATTTGCAACGGCGACACTCCTGTAGCAATTGCAGGCATCATGGGCGGTCTTGATTCGGAAATTGTCGACGATACAACTACTCTCACACTTGAATCTGCAACATTCAACGCAGTTTCCGTAAGAAAGTCAACAGTAAGACTTGCTCACAGAACAGACGCATCAATGAGATATGAAAAATGTCTTGATCCTGAAATGACTGTTACTGCAATTGCAAGATTTGTATATCTTCTCAAAAAGTATGACAGCGACATCAAGGTTGTTTCTTCGCTCACAGACGAGTACGCATTCAGGTATGACACAGTTGTTCTTGACTTTGACAAAAACTTTGTTGACCGCTACACAGGCATCGAAATCAGCAACGACAGAATTGTTGCAACACTCGAAAGCCTCGGCTTTAAGGTTGAGCTCAACAACGATAACTTCAGCGTAACGGTTCCAAGCTGGAGAGCAACAAAGGATGTTACAATCAAGGCTGACATCATTGAAGAAATCACCCGTATTTACGGCTATGACAACTTTGAAATTCACACAACACGCTCTCCCCTCTACCCCGTAAGAGCAAGCGTTGTTAAAACTACGGAAAACAAGATCAAGGATATGCTTGTTAAGAGATACAATCTCCACGAGCTTCACTCATATGTATGGGCATACAACGATGAACTCAAGGCAATTGACATTCCTGTTGAGGATAATGTTAAGCTTGCAAACGCAACCAACCCAAATATTGAAACATTAAGAAATTCAATTGTTCCCACACAGCTTTGTCAGATTAAATCAAACCTTTCATTCTCAAACGATTTCGGTATTTTTGAAATCGGCAGAGTTGTAAACGGTCTTGACGAAAATGGTCTTTGCATTGAGAACAAAAAGCTTGCAATCACACTTTACAGCAAGACAAGAAATGTTAAGGACATCTATTTTGAACTCCGTGACATTCTCGCAGTTGTAACAGATGAAATCAAGCACAAGGCTCTCACATTTGAAAAGGCTGAACCGACTCACAGCTACGAACACCCCGTAAACCTCTATTCGGTATGCCTTGACGGCAGAAATATCGGTACAATCGGCATTGTTCATCCGACAGTAAACAAGAAGATTGACAAAAAAGCCGCAATCGTATTTGCAGAAATTGATGTGAACGCTTATGCAAACACAGATGCCGCTCCGATTGTTTATGACGAACCGTCAAAGTTCCCGCCGATGGACTACGACATCAGCGTTGAAGTTCCTCAGGGAATGTTCTTCTCACACCTTGCAGAGTGTTGGAAAAACGAAGGCGGAGAGATTCTCAAAAGCACAAAGATTGTTGACACATATGACACAGATACAGTTCACAGCGTAACAATCCGCTTTGAGTTCTCATCAAATGAAAGAACACTTTCATCAGCCGAGGTTCAGAAGATTATGGACAAGATAATTTCAAATCTTTCTGAAAACGGAGTAAAGCTCAGAGGCTAAAAATTATGGGGGCGGTTTTTCCGTCCCCTTTTTGTGACATAATCTGACAAGCATAAGATAAAATTAAAAAATATTACTGCTGTTTTATCACACAAAGCAATGTTTTTGACATTGAAATAACATAAATTAGGCATATTTATTAAAAAGTGCTTGAAATTTACTTTGAAATATGGTATAGTAGCAGAATAGGAGGTGTTTCAGTATGTTGGATAAAACAATGATTTTTTCTCTTGGTGAGGAAAAAGATGACCAGATAAAAGCAGGGCTTACAATCGTTTATGATGCCCTCCGCCAAAAAGGATATAACCCTATCAATCAGATTGTGGGATATATTTTAAGCGAGGATCCGACCTATATTACAACATATAATAACGCTCGCAACATCATCAGCAAGATCGACCGTGACGACCTACTTGAAGCACTGGTAAAATCGTATCTTAATGTTTAAGAAAGGATGATGCCTTGTGGCAGATACCAAAAAGACCGAAAAGAAATTTTCGACTTACAAGGGCAGACCGCTCGTTCGTTGCAATGACGAGATTTACTACGGCAGTATGGAAGAACCGTATGTTATAAGAATGCAAATCAAAAGCAAAAAGGATGTCAACGGAACTGAGATTGCCGATAAGGTAACAGTTCAGTTAATGGCTACAGACCCTTATCTTTCACCGAGAAAACAGCTTGTTAAGTCAAGCGAGAAAAAGGGATTGTTCCTTGCTATGGATATTGCAGACATCTGGCTTGAAAGAGCCCTTGCAAACAAAATGTAATTTAACATTGAATTTACGGAGTAATCGGTTTTGGTTACTCCGTTTTTTCTTATACGGCGAGCCGCCGTTCCCTTCTCGTGAAGACAGTTTGCAAGTATCACAACATATTTTGCCCGAGCGTAAATTAGACGTCCGCTTTGATGAGAAACTTTTGTTTCATCATATATGGTTGATATGATGAAAATAGTGCATTCGTTTGTAGCGGCGAACAACATCTTTGTTACATTTATAAAATCAGTCTTATCACAAACTTTTTACCGTTACCTGAAAAGTGTATAGTGGATGTTCCCATACAAATGATTACAAAACTTTGGAATTTTATCATACAAAAAGGCACTCTGCATTTCTGCAAAGTGCCTTAATTTAAAATATTAAGTTCAGAATAAATCGCTGTGTGAACCTGTTCTTGACAAAACAAGGACGAGTTCGTTGTTGTTGACTTGATAAATGAGCAACCAATCGGGTGCAATGTGACATTCTCGAAAGCCGTTATAATTACCCGAAAGATTGTGATCTTTGAATTGCTCGGGCAACGGTACTTCATTCGCAAGCAATTCAACTATCTTTTCAAGCCTTGAAATATCATAACCACGCTTTTTTATTCTTTTAAAATCCTTTTTAAACAGGGTATGATACTTAATCGTCAGCACTCAAGTCCTCCATAAGCTCGCTTACAGAACCAAAAGGACCGTGAAGATTTTTGCCCTCTCTGACATCCTGCATAGCCTGCAAGGTTTCTGCATTTGGCTTATCAAGTTTGATTTCAAACGGTATGCCGTTCTCCCTGACAATTTGTTTGAGATAGATATTGATTGCTGTTGACATATTCAAACCAAGTTCGTTAAGCAATGTGTCAGCTGTTTTTTTAAGATTTTCATCAACTCTGACATTCAGATTTGTTGTTGCCATAAAATCAACTCCTTTATATCTGTATATGTATAATATCACATACAAATCACAAAGTCAAGCAATTATAATTACGCTGTCATTATTTTGCACAATTTTACATACAATAAAACAAAGGTCGGGAAACAGAGCATTTCATTTTACACACTCTCTTCCCGACCTTAATTTTAAATTTTACATTTTAAATTTTCAATTTACTTTGTATCCTGCGTCCTCTACTGCTTTTTTAAGAACGGAATCTTCAACATTTTTTGACATTGTAAGAACGGCTGAGCCTTTTTCGTGGCTTACTTCTGCCGATTCAACACCGTCAATTGCCTCAAGAGTTTTCTTTACTGTTGCCTCGCAATGCGGACACATCATACCTTCGATTTTCATTGTTTTTTCCATGGTTTTATTCTCCTTTTTATTTTTATGTTTTATTTTTCTGTCATGCTTTGAGCTGTGAACCTTAACGAAATTAAGTCTTAATGCATTTGTTACAACACAAAAGCTTGAAAGGCTCATTGCCGCCGCACCGAACATCGGATTTAACTGCCAGCCGAAAAGATTGATAAATGCACCCATGGCAAGCGGAATACCGATTACATTGTAAATAAATGCCCAGAAAAGATTTTCGTGAATGTTACGGAGTGTTGCTCTGCCAAGTCTGATTGTTGCAGGAACATCTGCAAGTCGGCTCTTTACGAGTACAACATCTGCCGCATCAATTGCAACATCCGTTCCCGCTCCGATTGCAATACCCAAGTCTGCGCTTGTGAGGGCAGGCGCATCGTTAATGCCGTCACCGACCATTGCAACCTTGCCGTATTTTTTCAGCTCTCTTACATTCTTTTCCTTGCCGTCTGGAAGAACTCCTGCGACAACTTCATCAATGTCTGCATTTTTTGCAACGGCTTTTGCGGTTTTTTCATTATCGCCCGTAAGCATTACAACACGCACACCCATATTTTTGAGTTCATTAACAGCCTGTTTGCCGTCCTCTTTTATTATGTCCGCAACGGCGATAATACCGAGAAATTTATTTCCTTTACAGAAATACAGTGGAGTTTTTCCCTCTTCCGCAAGCTGTTCAGACTTTGATTTTTCGTATGACGAAATTTCCGCAAACTGTGAAATATATCTGTAATTGCCGCCGTAAACGCTTTCTGATCCGATTTTTGCGGTAAGTCCGTTACCCGTTACGGCATTGAACTCAGTCACGGCATCGCCGATAATATGTCTGTCATTTGCATAAACTACAATTGCCTTTGCAAGCGGATGTTCGCTTGATTTTTCAAGAGCAACGGCTGTTTTCAAAAGCTCGGTTTCCGAAATATTTTCGACTGTAACGATATCGGTTACAGCGGGTTCACCCTTGGTAACCGTGCCTGTTTTGTCAAGAACAACCGTGTCAATTCTGCCTGCCGTTTCAAGCGAAACTGCAGTTTTAAAAAGGATTCCATTTTTTGCACCGACACCGTTGCCGACCATAATCGCAACAGGGGTTGCAAGTCCCAATGCACACGGACAACTGATTACAAGAACTGAAATGGCTCTTGCAAGCGAAAATCCTACACTCTGACCGATGAGCAACCACACGATTGCAGTAATCACGGCAATTGTGATTACCGCAGGAACAAACACACCCGATACCTTGTCGGCAATTTTTGCAATAGGTGCTTTGGTAGCAGACGCATCACTGACCATTTTAATAATCTGCGACAGCGTTGTGCCCTCACCGATTCTCGTAGCCTCACAGCGGATATATCCCGACTGATTGATTGTTGCGGCTGAAACCGTATCGCCTACAAGCTTGTCAACAGGAACGCTTTCACCCGTCAGCGCTGATTCATTGACGGCACTTTCACCGTTAATAACAACTCCGTCAACAGGAATACTCTCACCCGGACGAACTGCGAATATATCGCCTTTTTTCACCTGCTCTATCGGAACAGTCTTTTCAGCACCGTCAACTACAATCGTAGCAGTCTTTGGTGCAAGTTTCATCAAGCCTTTGAGAGCGTCGGTAGTTTTGCCCTTTGAGTGAGCCTCAAGCATTTTACCGACTGTGATGAGCGCCAAAATCATTGCGGCTGATTCAAAATAGAACTCGTGCATATACGACATAACCGTCGCCGAATCACCTCTCAGCTGCGCATCGGTCATCATAAACAATGCAATTGTGCTGTAAACAAAGGCTGTGCCCGAACCAAGTGCAACAAGCGTGTCCATATTGGGAGCAAGGCGGATAATCCCCTTGAAGCCGCTAACAAAAAATTTCTGATTAATCACCATCACTATGCCTGACAAAATCAGCTGAACAAGTCCCATTGCAATATGGTTATTGTCAAAAAATGACGGCAAAGGCCATTCCCACATCATATGTCCCATTGAAAAATACATCAATACTGCAAGAACAATAAGTGATGCGATAAGTCTTTTTCTGATTTTGGGTGTTTCGGTATCTTTGAGAGAATTCTCTGCATCGGGCGATTTTTTCTCTTTGCCTTTCAAAGACGCACCATAGCCGGCATTCTGCACGGCTTTTATAATTGCAGACGAATCGGCAGTACCGTCAACATTCATTGAATTTGTGAGCAGACTGACGGAACAGGAATTTACTCCGTCAATCTTTGATACCGCCTTTTCAACACGGGCAACACAGGCGGCACAGCTCATACCCGTTACATTGTATTGAGTCATAGTTTCTCCTACTTCATAAGCTTTTGCAAAACACCGACAAGCTCGTCAATTGTTTCATCGTTACCTGCCCTTATGTCATCTGCAACACAGGTGCGGATATGATTAGCAAGCAACTCTTTGTTAAAAGCGTTGAGTGCCGCATTGGCGGCGGCAACCTGTACCAGAATATCGGGACAGTAGGCATCTTTTTCAAGCATACCCTTTATCCCCCGTATCTGACCTTCAATACGATTAAGACGGTTTACAAGCGACTTGTATTCTTTTTCGGTGCGGTGCTTGTGTTTTGCACAATGTTCACACTTATTATTCTCCATAATATCAACCTCATATCTTCAAAACAGGATATATTATTCAAAGCCCTTTGAATATACCCCATATAGGTATCTTACAGTTATGATTGTATACCCCATTGGGGTATTTGTCAATAGGTTAATTACAGGAAAAACTAACAAAAAATATGTAAAAGATAATGTTGACAATGTTATTACATTGTGATAACATAATAATAAGGAGATGATTTTATGGCTATGACAAATATTAACATCAGAATTGATGCTGACAAAAAATTAAAAGCACAGGAACTGTTTTCATCTTTAGGACTTGATATGACTACCGCCATCAATCTTTTCATTCAGCAGTCGCTTGAATTTAACGGTATCCCATTTACTATTCGCAAATATAATGCAGAAACCGAAGCCGCTTTCGCTGAAATTGAAGAAATGAAAAAACACCCCGAGCTTTATAAGAGCTATAGCAATGCCGATGAATTATTTGAGGATTTGGATAAATGAAATATATAATCAAACCCACAAATCAATTCAAAAAAGATTTTAAAAAAATTAAAAAGCAAAACAAAGATTTGAACATTCTGAAGAAAGTAATTGATATGCTCGCAAATGACGAAATTCTTCCCGACAAATATCGTGACCATTTGCTGATAGGAAACTACAAAGGCAAACATGAATGTCACTTAGAGCCTGACTGGCTGTTAATTTATGAGTATTTAGAAGATGAACTGATATTATTTCTTACAAGAACAGGTTCACACAGCGATTTGTTTTAACAAAAAGCAGGGTACTAAAAATACCCTGCTTTTATTGCATAAAAAACACCGCACAAAATGTACGGTGTTAAAAGCTGTTATTAAAATTAGTCAGCTGTGTAAGGAAGCAAAGCAAGGTGACGAGCACGCTTGATAGCAACTGTAAGCTCACGCTGATGTCTTGCGCAAGTACCTGTTACACGGCGAGGAAGAATCTTTCCTCTTTCTGACATATAACGACGAAGACGAGCAATATCCTTGTAATCAATATTCTCAACCTTGTCAACACAGAAGCCGCAAACCTTCTTGCGAGCTTTTCTGCCACGGTTCATTGGTCTGTCTGCCATGATGAAGTTCTCCTTTCAATGAGAATTATTTAAATTAAGTTGAAGTTAAAATGGTAAATCATCGTCCAACGGCATATCCTGAAAATCAGAGTTTGAACCGCTCTGATAAGACGCAGGTGCCTGCGGAGCAGGTTCCTGATGATAAGCCTGGCTTCCGCCGTAAGACGGAGCACCGTATGACTGATTGCCGCCATAGGACTGATTGTAGCCACCTGCATTGTTGTCACGGCGTTCGCCTGTGAACGAAACATTGTCTGCTACAACCTCAACAACGTAACGGTTTGAACCGTCCTTAGCCTGGAACTGACGGCTCTGGAGCTGTCCTTCAACAGCAATGAGAGAACCCTTTCCAAAGTAACGGCATACAAATTCCGCTGTACTTCTCCAACATACAATATTAAAGAAGTCGGCTTTACGCTCCTCGCCCTGCTTCACATAGTTGCGATCAACTGCGATGCTGAAGCTTGTAACGCTTACACCTGTGTTTGTTGTTTTTAATTCAGGGTCAGCTGTAATTCTGCCCATTAAGATTACTCTGTTTAACATACTTTTTCCTTTCGTGTTCGGGTTAAAACCCTACAAATTGATTATTCGACTTCCTTCTTGATTATCATTGAACGCATTACGCCTTCTGTGATCTTGTAGATACGGTCGAGCTCTGCAGGGAACTCAGCTTCACTTTCAAAATCGAAAAGAACATAATAACCTTCGCTCTCTTTGTTGATAAGGTAAGCAAGCTTTCTCTTGCCCCATTCGTCAACATTCTTCAAAGTGGCATGCTTCTCAATG
>CAJMRT010000037.1 GCA_905215855.1 uncultured bacterium | reverse complement strand
ATTAACTGATTTTTTGTATTATTTTGCAGGGTACGGTGATAAAATGAAAAAAATTGCAGTCGGCATTTTGGCTCATGTGGATTCGGGAAAAACTACGCTTTCAGAGGCGCTTATGTACTCTTCAGGCAACATAACAAAACTCGGTAGAGTTGACCACAGAGATTCTTTTCTCGACACATTTTCGCTTGAGCGTGACCGTGGAATTACAATTTTTTCAAAACAGGCGGTTATGAAGTACAACAATACGGAATTTACTCTGCTTGATACACCCGGTCATGTTGATTTTTCGGCAGAAGCAGAGCGTACACTTCAGGTGCTTGACTACGCAATTCTTGTAATCAGCGGAACTGATGGCGTTCAGAGTCACACCTGCACACTTTGGAAATTGCTCAAAAAGTACGGTGTGCCGTGTTTTATCTTCGTCAACAAAATGGATCTTGACGGTGCGGACAAGCTTTCCGTTATGGCACAGCTGCGTACAGGGCTTGACGAAAACTGCGTTGATTTTACCTATCCGAACTCCGACGGCTTTCGCGAAAGTGTTGCCGTTTGTGATGAAAAAATTCTTGAAAAATATTATGAAACAGATGCCGTTGAAAAAACCGACATAACAGATGCGATTAAGGAACGCAAAATCTTTCCTTGTATGTTCGGTTCTGCGCTCAAGCTTGACGGTGTAAAGGCATTTTTGAATCTGCTTGACGAATACACGGTTATGCCCTTTTACGGTGCTGAGTTCGGTGCAAAGGTCTATAAAATTGCAGAGGACAATCAGGGCAACCGCCTTACATTTATGAAAATTACGGGCGGAAGTCTAAAAGTGCGTGAGGTTCTCCAAAGCGAAAAAAATACCAATGCCGAAAAGGTAAACAGAATAAGAATTTATTCAGGCGAGAAATTCACAGCCGTTGAGGAGGCTGTTGCAGGAACCGTTTGTGCGGTAACGGGAATAACATTTACATCGTCGGGTGACGGCTTGGGTGTCGAAAAAAATTCGGGAGTTCCGGTACTCGAACCTGTTCTGACTTATAAGGTTGAGTTAGAGGACGGGACAGACGCCCACACGGCTCTCACAAAGCTGAAAACGCTTGAAAACGAAGATCCTCAGCTAAATGTTGTGTGGAACAGCAGACTCGGTGAAATCCACATCCGACTTATGGGTGAAATTCAGCTTGAGGTGCTGAGGTGCATAATAAAAGAGCGTTTCGGTATGAATGTATCGTTCAGCACAGGCAGTATAATCTATAAAGAAACAATTGAAAATACGGTTGAGGGTGTCGGACATTTTGAGCCGTTAAGACACTATGCAGAGGTTCACCTCCTTTTGAAACCCGCAAAGCGTGGCAGCGGAATTACAATAAATTCTCGTTGCAAAGAGGACTTGCTCGACCGCAACTGGCAAAGGTTGATTCTTACTCACCTCTGTGAAAAAACACATCTCGGTGTGCTGACAGGCTCGCCGATTACAGATATTGAAATCACGCTTGTTTCGGGAAAAGCTCACGCAAAGCATACCGAGGGCGGAGATTTCAGACAGGCAACCTACCGTGCCGTAAGACAGGGACTGCGTTCCGCAAACAGCATTCTGCTTGAGCCTGTTTATGATTTTACGCTTGAAGTGCCGAACGAAAATGTGGGACGAGCAATGTCAGATATTCAGCGTATGAGCGGTACTTTCAATTCTCCCGAAACCAAAGGCGAGGATTCCGTTCTCACGGGTACTGCCCCCGTGTCCGGAATGGGCAACTACACAAAAGAGGTTATGCAGTATACTCACGGCAGAGGCAGACTTTCGTGCAGTCTTAAAGGCTATGAGCCGTGCCACAACAGCGATGAAGTTATTGCACAAATCGGCTACGATTGTGATGCCGATGTTGACAATCCGAGCGGTTCTGTGTTCTGTTCTCACGGAGCAGGCTACAATGTGCCGTGGAATGAGGTCGGCGAGCATATGCATCTGCCGAGTGTTCTCGATGCTCCGAAAGATGATGAAATCGGCACAAACAGCGAAAACGCTTTTGCAAAGTGCAAAACTCAGGACGATATTTTTGCTCTCGACAAGGAGCTTATGCAGATTTTTGAACAGACCTACGGTCCTGTGACACGCAGAAAACACGCTCCCGAAAAGCGTCATGTCAAGGCGGTTTCGTCAATTGACAAGGCGGCAGAAAAGTATAAAAAATCCCCCGTGTATGACGGCACGGAGTATCTGCTCGTTGACGGCTACAATGTTATTTTTGCGTGGGAACACCTCAAAGAGCTTTCCGAAAGAAGTCTTGACGGTGCAAGGCACGCGCTGATAAACATTCTCTGCAACTATCAGGGCTACAGCAAGTGCAACCTTATTCTCGTGTTTGATGCGTACAAGGTAAAGGGCGAACACAGAGAGGTTGAAACCGTGAATAATATCAGCATTGTATATACCAAAGAGGCAGAAACCGCCGATATGTTTATTGAGAAAACCTCTCACAAGCTTGCCAAAACCAACAAGGTGCGTGTCGTAACATCCGACGCACTCGAACAGATGATAATTCTGGGCAACGGTGCGTTGCGTGTTTCATCAAGAGCATTTTTAGAAGAAGTCAGACAAGCCGAAAATGAAATCAGAGAAATAATAAATTCTTCAAACGAATTAAACAATAATATGAATTAGTTTATGAATAGCCTGTAGGGGCGTTCATTGGACGCCCGCAAGTAATGGCATATAACATTTGATAGATGTAATTTTATAAATGTCGCAAAGTAATTGCCATACTGTAGAGGCGAACCATGTTCGCCAATCATTTCGTGTGTAAACACGAAATGAACTAACAACGATTTCATCTTAATATTCTAATCGTTTTGGATAAAAATATTTATTAGGTCTTCGCAAAATACCCCATTACCATTTACAACAATATTGTAAGAAACATAATTACTTACATTATTCCGTTCACGTTTACGGCTTTTTATCCTGCGTATTATATCCTTTCGGGCGAAAACCCACTGTTTAACATTGGTATGACGGTGTTAATCGCAATTGTGATGATGGTTGTTGGAGTGATTGTGTTGAACAGAGGCATTAGGTCTTATGAAAGTGCTGGTTCATAAATTTTATGTTGACTAAATAATTGATATATGATATGTTAGTAAATAAAAGGAGTGACTAAAGTGGAAATACAGAATTTATTTGCTCAAAGAATTGGTGGAAAAGAATTTGGAATAAATAATGAAGTTTATAAATTCGCTTTAATAAAGAAATGGAAGCAAGAAGCTGAGAAAAAGCATTCAAATAATTTTAAATTAATTGATATGGGAGTGGGTGAACCTGATTGGGCCGCTGATGATAAAGTTGTTGATATGTTATCTATTGAAGCAGGTAAACCCGAAAATAGATTCTATTCTGATAATGGAATTCCTGAATTTCAAAATGCAGCAATAAAATATATGGAGGAAGTTTTTGGTATATCAAACTTGACAATTAATAATGTAATTCACGGTATTGGTAGTAAACCAATTCTTGCAATGCTTCCTTCTTGTTTTATTAATCCTGGAGATTATGTGCTAAATACTATTCCTGGATACCCCGTCCTGGCAACTCATGCAAAATATTTGGGTGGGAAGATTTATGATTTGCCTCTTAAGGAGGAAAATAATTTTTATCCGGATTTTTCGGAAATCCCGAGGGAAGTTTTAGAAAAAACGAAATTATTATATATTAATTATCCTAATAATCCAACAGGACAAGTGGCAACAAAAGAATTCTTTGAAAATGTCGTAAAATTTGCCCAAAAGAATAACATTATTGTAATTCATGATGCGGCATATGCAGCGCTTACATATAATGATGTTAAACCTCTAAGTTTCTTATCGGTTGATGGAGCTATAGATGTAGGGGTAGAGATTCATTCTTTATCAAAAGCTTTTAATATGACTGGATGGAGATTAGGTTTTTTAGTCGGAAATGAAAAAATTGTTTCTGCATATGGTGTAGTCAAAGATAATACAGATTCGGGTCAATTTCGCGCGATACAGAAAGCAGGTGCTTTTGCTCTTAATAATAGATGGATTACAGAAAATACAGTTAATAAATATTCAAGAAGATTTAAAATGCTAATTGAAGCACTCAATGAAGTTGGATTTAATTGTGTAGAGCCAAAAGGTACTTTCTATTCTTATGTGAAAATTCCAACTGGAACAGAAGAAGGAGTTAAATTCAATACTGCATTAGAGGTTGCAAGATATATTTTATTAAATGCAAACATTTCAGTTGTTCCTTGGGATGATTGTGGACATTATTTAAGATTCTCTGTTACATTTTCAGCTACTCATTACGAGGAAAAAATAATAATTGATGAAATGAAAAATAGATTGAAAAGTTTAAAATTTGTATTTTGAGAATATATAATGTAAAATTGATTATAATTGTAGTAAAATTCAAGATCTATCTTTCATCTGCTGACCTTGCATATTATCTTGATGTTACAAACAGAGTGAATAAAAAACTTCTTGAGGTTGAATAATTTAATTAAAAATAAGCAAGCCGACAGATACAGCGATTGTATTCTGTCGGCTTTGTTGTTTTTAATAATGTAAAATCAAATTTCTTCTTCCGTGTCATCATCGGGTTCATCGTAATCGTCACGGTCATTTCTGTGGCGTTTAAAGCTTGCGACTGCCGTACCGCCTGCGATAAGCAGAAGAATTATCGCAAAATCCGTAGGCATTGAACCGCCGTCCGATTCATCGGAGGTGGAGTTGTCTTGTGTGTCTGTTTTGTCAGTTGCAAAAGCAAGGGTACTGCGCCCGAAAATCATCATAAGAGCAAGCAAAAACGATACAAATTTTTTCACGACAACACCTCCGCAATATCTACACGAATTATACCATTATAATTCCAAATTAGCAATATTAAATTTGGAATATTAAATCAGCAATATATGTCAATGTTCACAGCAACTGTCCCTGTATATTTTGTAGGGAAAGGGTTATACAATGAAGAAATTTTAATAAATAACAAAACAAGACAGCCGTAAACTGTCTTGTTTATATGTAATACTATTCGACTGCGTTGTTAATTGCCCTTATTCTGAGCAGTGAAACAATGCACAGAGTAACTTTTATCAACATTATGAAGATGAAAATTATGCTGTAAATATTGAATGTTTCAGCACCGCGAATTATGCCAAGAAGGGTATAAACTCCGTAAGCAACCATAATCATAAAAGTAACAGCAGATGATATAATAATCAATCCGTTTGCCATCGTGCTTTTACTGCGTATGGATTTGTAAACGAGATATACGGGCAATACCAACGATGCAATATCCATAATTTCAAAAATAACATATAAAACATAATTTTCTAACAAGCTTGAGAAAGATGCAAAGGTTGTAAAAAGAGTGTTGAAAATGAATAGAAACGGGTAGTCGCCGTGGATTGCCCAAAAAGAAGAATAATCAAAATTGAGTGAACTGTCGTATGTATAAAAATTCATACGGCTCATTACTTCAATGCAAATCGCAAACAACAGCAATATGCCGATGAGAACACTCTGCATAATTTCCGTAACTTTAAGCATTTTATTTGTTTTTATAAAATCACCGCCTTGGTTATTTACTCTTATAACTGATTTGATTTTTTAATCTGTTTTATCCGCAGTATTGAAACGGCAATCAATTCTGTTTTTATCAGTATCACAATTATTAAAACTACTTGAACCAAAGTAAATTCGCCAAATCCACGGGCAAGTTCAAATAGGGTAGAGAAAAGACTCCGACATGCGGATAACAAAGTCAATGCCGATCCTGCAATAATCAATCCGTTTGCAACTATGTTTTTGCGGAATATTGACAGATAGCCTAAAATAACAGGCAAGGTTAACGCTGCAGCGGCAATAATCTGAAAAATTATTTTAAGAACATAAAGACGCATCAAACCTAAAAAATAAGCTATGGCTTCCGCAATGGAATTTATGAGAAAAAACGCTGAAGAATTATTCCGTAAATCCCAATAACCAATGCCCATATTTCTAAGAAAATCAAAAGTATAATCTTCACAATAGTATGTGTTATACATAAATACCACTTGAATCGAAATGGCAAGCAGTAACAGAGTTGCAATGAGTACACCTTGTATAATTCCTGTGTACTTGAGAGTTTTATTGCTTTTCATAATCTCACCGCCTTTTAATCTCTTTTAAGTGTTACAAAAATTAACCCAATTCTTACTATTAAATTGATTAGGTAAAATGCTAACAACAGTGCATTGTGACTGTAGAGAAACAAATACCCCAATGCAAAAAATAAGCCGTAAAATGATGACACAACTGTGTCGGGAATCATAAGAATAAGAATAATTGTATTTGCGGATTTTTTGTTTTTGAATACTGATTTGTATGTTAAAAACCAAAGCAGTGCAGGCATCAATATCAGCACAAAGTTTTGAAACATAATTGCCTGTACGGTGTAGGGGTGGTCAAAATAGAACTCTATGAGATAAAGCGGAGTTATTGCAAACATAGGTGCGTATATCGGCGGCTCGGATGTTATACAATGAATATTAAAACACACGATTGACCCTACAGTAAGCCACAATACAAAGAAAATCTGCCAAATTGCTGTCGTTTGATTTTTTGTAATTTCTTTCATAAAATCACCGCCTTTTGATAAACTACAATATTTATCTGTTCCTATTGTATTAGTATTATAACACAATATAGACAATTTTGCAATCCGAAATTAAACTGATTTATATTTTCATATGCTTTGTACAAGATGAGTTTAGTAAATCAGTTATATTGACCGTAGGTTTTGTTATTCTCAATAAATTTTAAAAATAACTTTTGTGCAAAATAAAACCCGACAGCCACACATTGTACCGTGTGACTGTCGGGGAGAGAAGGATTTGTATTAACTTTAAATCAGAATCCCGTTGCAATGGTCAATTTCATGCTGGATAATCTGTGCGGTAAAGTCTGAAAAACTGCGTTTTATCTGCTTGAAATTTTCGTTGAAATATTTTACTTTTATCGTTTTGTAACGAACTGTTTTGCGTTCACCCTCAAGTGAAAGACAACCCTCTTCGGTTTCAAACTCGCCGAACTTGCTTATAATTTCAGGGTTGAACATAACAAGATATTTTCCGTTGTCATTGACTGCGATTATCCTCTTTGCAATGCCAATCATATTAGCCGCCATACCTACACAACGCTCAAAATTAGCCATAAGCGTGTCGAGCAAATCCTGTGCCGTCTGCAAATCTGCCTGTGTTGCGTCCTCCGACTTTCTCTGTAAAAACATAGGATCATGTACAATTTCTCTAACCATAACTCTACCTCTTTCAGTTGCTTATCCGAGTATACCATATCGGTGTGGTGATTACAAGTTAATTTGCAGATGTATCCGCATATAAATTACCGAGGTGGTTGTGTGAAATATCCGGAGTTATCGTGCAATGTTTATGCTGAGGTTGACGGTGAGAATGTTTTGCTGATTGAAATTGACAGAGAGGGCAGAGCAAAGGTTTATCATGAAAATTTAAGAATTGATGGGGTGCGAAAAATTTTTGAAGAAATCAACTGCAACATTGAAAGCTACATAAAATATTTCGGAACAAAATAAAATAGCACAAAATAAAACGCCCTCCGTTTGGAGAGCGGAATTCTGTGAATTTACAAATTATCAAAATTAATCTTCGTCATCGCTGTGGGCATGGTCATACAGCTTTTGAATATCATCGGGAAGATTGTTCGGGAGCATTTCGTTGATTCTGTCCTCGTTGCCGTCAGCAATGGCAGTATCGTAGTACCAGCACTTAAAGCGGAGCATATCAAGCGTCTTTTGAAGACGCTCAATTTCCTTTTCTACGGTTTTTTTCTGATTTTCAAAAAGTTCTCGCCTTTGCGGATAGGACGAACTGCCCTCGGCGCACCACTGCATAAATTTTCTTATTTCCCTGATTTCAAGTCCCGATTTTTTGAGGCAGTCAATTATGCGGAGTGTTTCAAGCTCTCTGTCGGAAAATCTGCGGATACCCGACACCCTCTCCATATGCGGAAAAAGTCCCTCTTTGTCGTAGTAACGCAGGGTTGAAACAGGAATACCGCACATCTGAGATACCTGACCGATTGTGTACATAAAATCACTCCGAAACATTCTAAAAGCTCTTGACCTAAAGCCAAGTTTATCCGTCAATACAATCATACTGCATAATGATTTGGTTGTCAATTGAATTGTTTTTTGAAATGAAAAATTAACGGAGCAGATTTTAATTTCTGCTCCGTGTTTGTCAGAAAAATATTTTTGTTATATCTATATCATTTGTGGTCATGTTAAGTATTATTATTGCTACGGTAATTACAACGATAAAAAACGAAAAGTATTTAAAGAACAATTCTGCTTTTGAAAACATTTCAGCACCTTCAGTGTAAACAAAGGGTGATTTTACCATTTTTTCAGCCATTGCTGATTTTGAAATATAAAAGAAAAATCTTGATGCCATAATACCTAAGAATGCAATCATTATATTGTTCCACACATTTCCCGACTTCCCGAAAAAGCCCATAAACGGCATACAATAAAAGATGTATAACGCAATGATCAATAATAATGGTCTTAAAAAAGTTATGTTTGAAACGGTACAGTCAAAACCGAATACATTAGCTGTGCTAAGTAATATCAGAATAAACAAAAGCACTGTTATGACAATTCCGATTACACTTCCATTGGTAATGTTTATACCGCAATTTTGAAGTATGGCGACAAAAGTCAAAAAAATTGCTCCGATTCCAAGACACACAAAGTCAAAAATCATTAGTTGCTTTTTCATATAAATCTCCGTGTTTTAAAATATATGCTGAATATACCATATTTTTTGACATTATACAATACTATTGTTATTTAATTGGAATAAGTCACATATTGAACACTTTTTACTTGTTGAAATTGCATATAAAAAGAAAGCAAGGCACGAAATTGCACCTTGCTTTTTGGGAAGATATATTAATGTAACTTATTGTTTTGATTATTTCTTTTCGAGAACATTGAGGAAATCTTCAATTTCGGCAAGCTTTTCTTTGGCAAGATTTTTGCCGGCGTTATACGCCTCGTCAAGCACATCCGTGTTCATCTCAAATGATTTTACATACTTGTGTGACGGGCGGAGTACCATAAGTATGCCGTCCTCCTCAAGCTGTTTCATTCTTTTGCATTGCTCATTATAGCGGTCAAATCTTGTCATAAGAGCGTTGATGAGGTTCGGATAGTCCTTGTATTTTTTGTTGATTAAAAATTCAAACTTGCGATAGTCCGTGCAAGGCTCATTTTCGGGCTTTGTCAAAAGCACAAGCACACGGGAACAGCCCTGTTCAAACGCACGGTCAAAGGGAACAGCGTCGGCAATACTGCCGTCAACATACTTTCCACCCTCAAATTCGCTTATCTGATAGAGAATAGGAACTGTGCAGGACGCTCTTACGGAGTCAAGCAATCGCTGTTCGCTTTTGTTCTCGGAAAAATATTTTGCCTTGCCTGTTACGCAGTCGGTTGCCACAAATTCGCAGTTTGTATCTGAAGCAAAAAATGTATCAAAATCGAACGGATAGTCCTGATAAGGAAATCTGTAAATCATATTGTCAAGATCCATTGAAAGAAAACCGAGAACCGAAAAATCGCCTGTTCTGTGGGGCATAATAACCCTGCGGGAACGACCTTCCTGTTTTGCGGTAAAATCAAGGGCGACCTCAGCTCCCGCCGAAACTCCTGCAACATAGTCAAAGTGTATTTTGTTTTCAAGCAGACAGTCGGTTATACCGGCGGTAAAAATTCCTCGCCTTGCTCCGCCTTCAATTATCAGACCTGTCATAAGGACCTCCGTTGACTCAAAAAAATTTTGGTGCTATAATCAAACTGTTTTATGGGGTGATAGTATGGACGCTAATGTGACTGACCTTCGCATTGTAAAAACAAGAACCAATATAAAAAATTCGCTGATTGATTTGCTTGCCGAAAAAAATGTTTCCAAAATCACGGTGACTGAGCTTGCAGAAAAGGCGATGATTAACCGCAAAACCTTTTACCGTCACTACAACACGGTTCAGGATGTTGTCGATGATATCAATTACGATATAATCAACGATGTTATCAGCCATGCGAAAAAATCCGACCGTGACGGCAACAATCTTGTGAATCAGCTGAATTTTATCGGCCTTTCTATTGTTGAAAATAAAGAACAGATAAATAAAATTCTGAAAAATTCTCCCGAGGTGTTCGGCTCGGGCCGCTCTGTTGAGCTTTTGAAAAGATTTATCGAGGTTTCAATAAGACCTGTGCTTAATTTTAAAAATGAAACAAAACTCAAATACCTTGTTGAGTTTGTCGTTTCGGGATTTATCTCGGTTTATGTCCGTTGGTTCAATGACGGCTGTGCAGAAAGCTCCGAAAAACTTGCAGACGCTGTCAACGAGTTCGTTCTCGGAGCATTGTCCGAATATGTTCGCCCGAAAAGCTGATTAACTCATTTTCCAATGAGCCTTAGTAATTGCCTCGAATCCTTTGGGGGAGAGAATAGGCTTTGAAATTTTTTTCATTGTTTCGTCGCAAAGGCAGCGATTTTCGCAGAATTCCCTGCCTGCCTCCGTGATTGAATCAAGGTATGCTTTTCTCTGCCTTTCAGCTTTTTCTGCAATAAAAAGCTCGCCCTCGGGACATTTTATCATCGTGTAATTGCCGTTACCGCAAATCAAATCAAGCTGTTTTATAAGTGCGGGATACATCGGTTCGGCACTCACATAGCCGCAAGTTGTAATAACCAAAAGCCTCTTTTCGTGCATTGCTTCATCACGCAGTTCATGGAAAGAGGCTTCTTTGTCCTCGGCAACATTTCCCGAATAGGGGAGCATATACGGCAGACATCTGTCGGTTAATGCTTTCATCTGTGACGGCATACCGAAAAAGTAGAGCGGAAAGCTCTCAATGATAATATCGGCAGAATTAATCTTTTCGTAGATTTTCTGCATATCGTCCTTTATAACACATTCGCCGGGTGTTCTGCTCCAACACGAAAAGCAACCCATACACGGCTTGATTGTTTCCTTTTTAACCGTGATATATTCAACTTCCGTATCGGCTGAAAAGCCGTCAAGAAATGCTTTTGTAATGTTGAGAGTATTGCTTTTTTCGCCCTTTGGACTACCGTTTAATACGAGAACCTTCATAATCACTCCTGTGACGGCTTGTAAACCGCATTTTTATCCATTGTGGTAAACAAAAGATTTCCTTTTGCCCTCACTTCACTGTCAACCTTGATGACACACGCAAATTCAAACGCCGACTTTGTTGACATTGTAACATTTACGCTGATAATAAGCGTATCACCCGGAATAACGGGACGGAGCATTTTGAAATCCTTGACCTTGAGAAGAACATACAGCTTGTCCTCTTCAATGCTTTCGGGAGCAAATACAAGACTGCAAAGCTGTGCCGCAGATTCAATGAGCAATACTCCCGGCATAATCGGTGTTTCGGGAAAATGACCTGCAAAATACGGCTCGTTCACCGACACATTTTTTATACCTGTTGCCGAAACATTCGGCTCAAGCTCGGTCACCCTCTCAATCATCTGAAAGGGTGGTCTTTGTTTTATTCTTTGATTGATTTCAAGCAGATTCATCATAAGCTGAGTCCTCCGTCAAGCACAAGCACCTGACCTGTCATATATGAAAAATCGTCACTGCAAAGCTGTCCGACTACATTTGCTACATCCTGAACTGTGCCGAATCTCTTTTCGGGAATAGCCTCAAGATACTTTTTCTGCAATTCTTCGGGAATGCCGTTCATCATTTCGGTTTCGATAAAACCCGGCGCAACTGCGTTTACTCTGATTCCGTACTTTGCAAGTTCCTTTGCAAGCGTGTGTGTCATAGCGTTTACCGCACCCTTTGTTGCACTGTAAACCGACTGACCTTCAACTGCAAGAACAGAGCTTACGGAAGAAATGTTGATGATGATTCCGCTCTTTTTGCGGAGCATTTTAAGCGATGCCTGTCTTGCACAATTGAAATATCCTTTGATATTAATGTCAAGACTTCTTTCAAGCGACTCATCTTTAATCATCAAAAGGTAAGCGTCGTCAACCACACCTGCGTTGTTGACAAGCACATCAATTCCGCCGAAGTCCTGCTGAATACTGCGGAACATATCCTTTACTTCGTCAATATCTGCCGTGTTTGCCTTGTAGGCAACGGCTTTTCTGCCGAGTGCTGTAATTTCGTCAACAACCTTTTGAGCCATTTCTAAATTTGAATTGCAGTTCACGGCAATGTCATATCCAAGCCCTGCAAGCTTTAAAGCGCAAGCCTTGCCAATGCCCCTTGATGAACCTGTTACAAGAGCGGTTTTGCTCATATTTACCTCCGATTTTTACGCTTTCTTCAGGATTACGGCAGAGTATGTTCCGCCCGCACCCATTGAAAGAGCAAGTCCGTATTCGTAATTTTTCTCGCTGTTAGAAAGAAGCTCAGCCGCATATGCCGCTGTCATTGCACTTGCTGCGGCTCTTGCATTGCCGATTTCCTGCGATACATCATAGCACGGCATAAGCGTCTTGATAATCTTCCTGTTGTCACAGCATACAAAGTCGATATTGTCTGCCTCAATACCGGCATTCACACAAGCCTTTTCGATAACCTCAACAACAGCCTTGCTGTCAACCTCTGAGTTGTCATACGATACAGGGCGGTGAGCCTGTGCATAACCCTTAATTTCTGCATACTTGCGTGCATTTCTGCCGTTTGCACTTCCCTCTGTTTCAAGAACGAGAGTTACAGAGCCCTCACCGAGCGGTTTTTCAAGCAATTCGGCCTTTGTATAGAGTTCAAGGTTTGTTTTTGTATTTTCATCGGTACCTGCGGCAAGCATAACGCTTTCGTTGCCGTCTGCAAGAATATCGGCGGCATAGCAAATACTCTGCAGTCCTGCCTGATTGCCGTTTGCAACAGTTGCGTTGTAGCCCTTGATACCTGAGAAAATGCTCAGATAACCGCCTGCGGCATTGTAAACCGTATTCGGGAATGAAAAAGCACTGCCCTTTTCGGTACCTCTTGTGATTGCCTTTTTCTGGAAATCAACAATTTCGGTCATAGGACCGTCAGCCGTGCCGATTACAATACCTGTTTTATATTCGTTGTCTTTGTCAATTTTAATGTCAGCGTCTGCAAGTGCGTCCATACCGCTCAAAAGCTGGAGCTGACTGAAACGGTCAAGCTTTCTGTAAAATGCAACCTTGATTCCGTGTTTGTCATAATCCTCGGAGGTAAGATTGCAGTTAAGGCTGTGTTCGTCAGTCCTTGTGCCTGTAAGCTTTGAAATGCCCGTAATGTAAATTTTTTCATTTTTACTGTTGTCGGGAATATCATGCTCGTTGTCCGAGAAAATGATGCTTGCGTTGTTGCCGCCGAATGCAAATGAGTTTGACATTGCATAGTGAACATCTTTTGTGTGGCTCTTGTTCGGAATAAAGTCAATGTTGCCCGCCTTTTCGGAAAGCACCTTCAAATCCTCATCGGAGTAGCCGATTGTAGGCGGAACAAGGTTTTCTTTTATTGCTTTTACGGAAAATACAGCCTCAATTGAGCCTGCCGCACCGAGGCAATGACCTGTCATAGATTTAGTTGAGCTGACAGAAAGGTGGTCGTTGCCGTCGAAAAGTGTGTGAAGTGAAAGAAATTCAGCCTCGTCATTTTTGGCAGTACCCGTTCCGTGTGCGTTTATGTAGTCGATATCGTCAAAACTAAGAGCAGAGCTTTCAACAGCCCTTCTGATTGCACTCATCTGACCTTCACCGTCGGGACGGGGAGCGGTAATGTGGTAAGCGTCACTGCTTACACCCGAACCGAGAATTTCACAGTAAATCTTTGCGCCTCGTTCAACAGCGTGTTCGTAGCTTTCGATTACAAGAATACCCGAACCCTCGCCGAGCGTGATACCTGTGCTGTGATTGAACGGGGAACAGGCATTTTCGTCAAGCGCATGGAGAGCGTGGAAACCGCTGAATGCAAGTGAAGAAAAGCTGTCCGAACCGCCTGCGATGAACACATCACCCTTGCCCTCACGGATAAGGTCACAGGCATAGCCGATGCTCATTGTGCCTGCCGCACAAGCGTTGACGATGTTTGCGGTAATGCCCTCAAGTCCGAAATGAGCGGAAACATTGTTGGCAATTGCCGAAGCACCCATTTTGAAAATATCTTCTTTTTTACCGCCGTCACCCTTGATTTCGTCTGTGTAATATTTGTCAATGCTTGCCGCACCGCCTACACAACTGCCAAGAATAACACCGATGTTCTTTTCGGATGCGTCAATGTTTGCATCTTCAAAAGCCTCGTTTGCGGCATGAATACAGAGAAGGGATGAACGGTCATAGTTTTCGGGAGAAAGCTCTGACGATGCCTTGTCAACCTCTGCACCCTTGTGTGCATAACAGTTTGAGGTGTCAACCGACTTAACCTCATCAATGCCGGAGTGACCGAGTGTTACGGCATCCCAGCAATCCTTTACATTGTCACCGACGCCGCAGATAAGTCCGAGTCCTGTGACAACACATCTCTTTTTGTCAGCCATATTAACCCTGCTTGCTTTCTACATATTCTGTAAGTGCTCTGATTGATTGGAAGTGCTCACGGTCTGCACCTGTCATATCAATACCGAAAAGTGTGTCGATGCCTGCAACGATTTCGATTGAGTCGATTGAGTCAAGACCGATTTCGTCACCGAAAAGTTCTGAATCGTATGTAAGAATGTTTTCGGGAATTCTAAGGTTTTCTACGAGCATTTCCTTAATCTGATCTGCAATAGCATTGTTCATTTTAATTACCTCACTTAAAAATTTGATTTTTTGATTTTATTATAAATTTTCCGAAGAAAAATCTTCTTTGTAATAAACCTTGCCCTTGCCGTATTTTTCTTCAAGCTCAAGATAAAGTTTTTTGACCTGCTTTTCGGCTTCGGTGCTTATTTCTTTTGCATATTTTGAGCAGCGGACATTTTCGGGACATTCGGATTTTATCGGATTGCCGATTAAAATTTTCTGCCTTTTTCCGAAAAGAATTTTATACTCACCCAAAGATGCAATCGGGATTATGTCAAGCCCTTTTTTTGCCGCAAGCAATGCTGCACCGGGCTTGAACGGGAGCATTTTGCCCTCTCTCGCAATTCCGCCCTCGGGGAAGATAAGCATTGAATATCCGTTTTCAACTGCACCCTCACTTTGCGCATACCAGTTTGTGTCCATGGTGTCAAAGTCAACGGGAATACTGCGGCAAATTCGGATAAACGAACCTGTTCCGCTCTTGTCGTACCAGCTTTTTTTAACAAGCATATACGGCTTGTATCTGCTGAGTACAGAGCTTATCACAACTCCGTCAAAGTGGTGAGTGTGGTTACATACAAACACAACAGGCTTGCCCTTAAGGCTCTTTTTAAGGCTCTTGTCCTTCCATTCAACCTTAGGGCGAATAAGAAGATGTACAAGACCTTTTACAAATTTTATGAATGCAAGCTCTCCTGCATTTTTATGATAATTGTACTCCATACTCTTTACCCTCGTTTTTTAAAATATTATATTTTTATTTTAAAAAAATTCAACGGTCAAATGAATTTTGCGTGTGTCTTATGCAACATTCTGTCGAATTTTGTGTCATAAAATATATGGAAATTATTTTGGAAAAAAATACCGTATGACCGTATGTATGTTTAAGGAGAAATAATTCATTTTGCAGAAAAATTTACGGTCTAAAAAACTGAAAATATTGAAAAATTGCAGAAAACTATTTTTGAATTGTTGAAAAAATTGAAATATTATGCTATTATTGCGTTGAAAACACCCTGTTTTAAGGAGGATACATTATGATTGACGCAAGAAAGCATACACTTGATTCTGTTAAAAAGCTGACCGATTACAGCGATTTTAACCTTTATAAAATGGATATATACTACGATTACAGCATTGATAAAATCATTGACAGAGGGATTTTTGATGATGAGTCGGCTCTCGGTGCAATTTTGCAGGAGGTTCTGCCTGATTATCCCGTCAATCTTAAAATGCCGAATTTCGGGTGCAGTGCCTTTACAATGAAAAATCCCGACAGCGTAATGATGGGGCGAAACTATGATTTCAAGAACGACACCTCGTCAATGCTTGTATATTGTTCGCCAAAGGACGGCTACAGGTCGGTTGCGTTTGCGGCACTTGATAATGTAGGTGCAAACAACCCCGAGTTGAGTGATGAAACAAGGATTGCAACCTTGCTCTCACCGTTTATCAGCCTTGACGGAATCAATGAAAAGGGCGTGTCAATCGCAGTTCTCACACTTGACAGCAAGCCCGTCCGTCAGCAAAGCGGAAAGCCTGTTATCGCCACAACGCTTGCAATCCGTCTTATACTTGACAGAGCTGCGTCAACCGAAGAGGCGGTTACACTTTTTGAAAAATACGATATGTTCGCCTCAAGCGGAAGAGATTATCACTTTTATGTTACCGATTCAAACGGTGACGGTCGTGTTATTGAGTACGATTGCAACAGCGATGACCGAAAGCTTGTTGTTACAAAATCGCCTGCCGTTACAAACTTTTTTGTGATGTACAAAAATTTTGTAAAGCCTTATCAGAAAAACGGTGTTTACGGTCACGGCAGAGAGCGGTATGATAAGATAATCAATATTCTCGAAAAGAATAATAGCTATACAAAAGAAACAGCGTGGGAGGCTCTTGTTTCGGCATCTCAAGCACCGAATCCGAACGACATAACAAGCAATACTCAATGGTCGATTGTTTATGACAACACAAATCTTACCGCAGATATTTCAATCCGCCGAGATTGGAACACGGTGACAAAATATTCGCTAAAGGAAAATAAAATTACGGAATAAAAAAATAGGGAAGAAGCCGAAATGGTTTCTTCCCTTTAATAATGTTTAAATTCAGTTTTGACTGTGTAACATAACATCCGCCTTAAAAATTCCGTTCTCATGCGAAAACCTGCAATAACCGCCGCTTTTTTCGGCAATTCTGCGTATCGACTGCGTACCGATACCGTCACCGTTTCGCTTTGATGATCCGAAAATACCGTTTTTTTCGGTAATATCGCCGTTGAAAGCATTCTCCACGGAAACAAGAATAATGCTGTCCGAATGAGGATGAGCATACATTTTAATCCGCCGTTTATCTCTGTCAAGCTTCATGCTCGCCTCAAATGCGTTTTCAAGCAAATTTGCGATTACAAGGCAGATATCGGATTCCGAAACTGTCAAGTTTTCGGGAAGGTCAATTTTAAGTTTGAGTGGAATACCGTTGCCCTTGCATTTTGAATAATAATGCCCGATAATCGCATTAACAGCGTGATTTTTACAGAGTACAAGCTCTGTATCGGGAATATTCTGCGATGCTGATGAAAGATATTTTTCAAGTTCTTCCCAGTTCTTTTGCTCGGCAAGAGCATTAAGTACGGCAAAGTGATGTCGCATATCATGCCGTGCCTGACGAGTTTCCTCTATAGCACCTTTTAATGCGTCATACTGTGCCCTCTGCATATTCAAAAATTGATTTTTCTGAGCAAGTTTGTTATTGCGGTTCAGACTTTTTGCAATAAAATACAGCAAAGCGTAGAAAATGAGCAACAGCACAAGAAGTGATACGCTGATAACAATGTAACCCTGCATAATTCTTCCTGTATGGAGAATGTTAGGATTCCATGGGATTATAAAAAAGTTGAGCAAGATGAATATTATCGGTAAAATCCAGAATACATACCATGTCTGGGCAATGTTTTCATCATCGAGCAGTTCACTCACACCGTGTGTTGCAGGATACCATGCAAGAATTACAAACATCCAGCATAGAATATTGAACAGCACAGCTGATTTAATTTCAAACCACGGCGTTGTGTTCTGCGGAAATGTTATCAAATCAACCGCCCGTGTAATGCTCGCAATGCAGGCAAACACTCCGCATACTGCAAGTAACACACTCACCGATTTCCACATGGATGTTTTGAGTGAACAACAGTATGCTGCCGAAAGAGCAAGCACTATCGGTATTGCAAGTACAAACGATTTCAGATTGTATCTGTAACAAACAAAACCGCACAATGCGCAAAGGCACGCAAGTGATAAAATCATCACAGGAAACAGCCTGAGCCTTGATACCTTGAGATGTTTTTTTATCGGGAAATATGCAAGAACAGTCCCCGGTATTATTGCACCGAGTTCAATCATCGGGCAGAAAACATTTGTCAATGCAAATCCCTCCTGCCGAAAATATATTCGCCAAAGGTGCTTTTTGCGCTTTTTACAAGACTTCGACTTATGGAGATTCTTTCACCGTTGTCAAGAACAAATTCATTGCTGTTCATATCTTTGATATGCTCAAGATTTACTATGATTCCTCGGTTGCACACAAAGAAATTATCTCCGTCATCAAACAGCCTTACAAATTCGGCAAATGTACTGCGCACAGACTTTTCGGATTTGTCCGTACAATGAATATGTATGCAGTGCTTAAAATGCTCGGCATATAAAATGTCGCAAAGCTTTACACGCAATGAGTCACTTGCAGAGGATATTTCAATGCATTTTTCTTCAACGGAAATTTTATGCGAAATCTCATCAAGCAGCATATCAAGCTCGTCATTGCTGTACGGCTTAACAAGATAGTGCAATGCCCGAACCCTAAACCCATCAAGCGCATGGTCGGTTGATGTGGTGGTAAAGACAAGAAGACAGTTCCTGTCAAACTCTCTCAGCTTTTGGGCGGCGTCTATTCCGTTTTCCTTTTCCATATATATATCCATAAAAACAAGGTCAAATCTGTTCTGCATTGCCTCATTCAGAAAATCCGTTCCGCTGTTATATTCGCAAATTTCAATATCATATGACCTTGAAAATGAGCTTTGAGAAAGTCTTTTGCAAAGTTCATTTCGCTCATTTTCGCAATCATCAACTATTGCAATCCTCATACCGTACCTCCTGCATAATTATCAATCTTATTGTATCACATAATATCGCAAATAGTGACTTTAATTTGCATTTCGTGCCAAAATTTTTCACTTTGTGCCAAATGTATGGACTAAATGACAATTATTTATTATAATTCAGCTTAAACAAAAAATCATGAACGGCTAAAAAACGGAGGAAATATTCTATGATTAACAAAAAGAAAACAGGGCTTTGCCTTGCTTTGGCGGCAACATTGATTGCCTCGTCTGCACTTTGCGGATGTCAGCAGAGCGACAGCAGTACATCCGCAAAATTCAACAGCGATGTAAAGGACGCGTCAAAATATACGGCTGACGAAAACGCGCAGGTGTATAAGACACTTGACTTTTCCGATGAACAGGAAAAGGAATTTGCAAAAAAGGGCTTTATAACAGCACCCGACAAACTCGAAATCAAAACCGAGAACGGCACAGTTGCATGGAGCCAGACAGCATATGACTTTATCAGAAACTCGTCAACTCCCGACAGTGCAAACCCAAGCCTTTGGAGAAACACGGAGCTTAACTCGCTCTACGGACTTTTTGAAGTTGTTGACGGTGTTTATCAGGTCAGAGGATACGATGTTGCGAATGTAACCTTTGTAAAGAGCGACAACGGCTGGATTGTTTTTGACTGTACAACAAGCTCCGAAACTGCAAAGGCGGCGCTTGAACTTCTTGAATCAAAGTTCGGCAAGGCGCATATTGCCGCTGTTGTTGTAAGCCACGCTCACATTGACCACTACGGCGGTATCGGCGGACTTATTGACGAAAAGGATGTTGCCGATTCATCACTTCCGCTTGACGAGCAGATTAAGTCCGGCAAAACGCTCATTATCGTTCCCGAAGGCTACGAAAAGGCTGTTATGGAAGAAAATGTTTTTGCAGGAAACGCAATGAAACGCAGAACCAACTTTCAGTACGGATCATTGCTTGATAAGGGCGGTAAGGGCAGTTTGTCGGTAGGTATCGGTCTTACCCCTTCAAACGGCACAACAACATACATTTCACCGTCTTATGAGGTAAAGAAAGCTACCGAAACCATCAAGGTTGACGGTGTTGAAATGGTGTTCCAGCTTACTCCCGACACAGAATCGCCTGCCGAGATGAATACCTATGTTCCAAAATATAAGGCGTTGTGGATGGCTGAAAACTGTTCCGGCACAATGCACAACCTCTACACACTCAGAGGCGCAGAGGTTCGTGACGGCAATGCGTGGGCGCAGTACATTATGGAGGCAAAGGAGCTTTTCGGAGATAAAGCCGAAGTAGTTTTCCAGGCTCACAACTGGCCGCATTGGGGCA
>CAJMRT010000036.1 GCA_905215855.1 uncultured bacterium | reverse complement strand
CTCTTTTGTAAACCCCTTTTTGACAATTTTTTTATCTTTTTTACATTATCGGCAATTTCTACATTTTAAACTCACTTGTTGTTTATTTTATCCCAAAATTCACTATATACACCCTTTTTTAAAAAATAAACTTTATTCGACAGATTTTCAAAACAATTTTCTTGACAAAGAATGGGTATATATATATAATAGTATTAACAAATGAATCCCCTTAAAAGCATTGACGGGAACAAGATGCAAATGAACCGGCAAAGAGAGCTGACGGTTGGTGTGAGTCAGCATGGAACATTGTATGGATAGCTCATCCCCGAGTTTTTCGTGTGAAGTGTATATACTATATATATGTAATGCGAAACGCAAGACTGCGTTATCGGTCGGGACTTTGTCAGAAGTCTTTAAGGAGAACACCGTGATGTGTTCTTGAATACGGGTGGTACCACGGATTTTATTCGTCCCTTTGTTTAGGGGGGCGATTTTTTTGTGCTATTTAACAGGAGGTTATTATATGAAACCATCATTTGAAAAGTACATTCCCTTTAAGCAGATTAATCTGCCGGACAGACAGTGGCCAAACAATACTATAACAAAAGCACCGATCTGGTGCAGTGTTGACCTTCGCGACGGTAATCAGGCACTTGTCGATCCTATGAACCTTGAAGAAAAGCTCGAATTTTTCCACGCACTTTGCGATATGGGCTTTAAGGAAATCGAAATCGGTTTTCCGAGTGCGTCAGAAACAGAATACGAAATCTGCCGTGAGCTTATCGAAAACAACCACATTCCCGATGATGTAACAATTCAGGTTCTTGTTCAGGCAAGAGAGCATCTTATCAGAAAAACTTTTGAGGCTGTTAAGGGTGCTAAGAATGTTATCGTTCATTTCTATAACTCAACTTCAACTCTCCAAAGAAAAGTTGTTTTCAAAACAGATATGGACGGTGTAATCAAAATTGCCGTTGACGGTGCAAAGCTTATTAAACAGCTTACGGATGAATATGACGGAGATACAAACTTCAGATTTGAATATTCTCCCGAAAGCTTCAGCGGTACTGAGCCTGAAAACGCTGTTGAAATCTGCGACAGGGTTATCGAGGCACTCGGTTCGACTGCCGAAAACAAGTTGATTGTCAATCTTCCTAATACTGTTGAGATGTGTACACCGAACACATATGCAGATCAGATTGAATACTTTGCAAGAAATCTTAAACACCGTGACGCCGCTATCATCAGTATCCACCCACACAATGACCGTGGATGCGGTGTTGCCGCAGGCGAACTTGCATTGCTTGCAGGCGCTGAAAGAGTTGAAGGGACACTCTTCGGCAACGGTGAGCGTACAGGTAATATGGATATCGTTACAATGGGACTTAATATGTTCACACAGGGCGTTGATCCTAAGCTTGACTTTTCAAATCTTCCAAAGCTCCGTGAAATCTATGAGCGCTGCACAAATATGAAGATTGACCCTCGTCAGCCATATATCGGCGAGCTTGTATTTACTGCATTCTCGGGCTCACATCAGGACGCTATCAACAAGGGTATGAAGTATATGAAAGAGAGCGGAACTGATTACTGGGAAATTCCGTATCTTCCGATTGACCCTGCCGATGTCGGCAGAGAGTACGAGCCGATTATCAGAATCAACTCACAGTCCGGTAAGGGCGGTGCGGCCTTTGTTATGAACAACAACTTCGGTTATGACCTTCCGAAGAGAATGCATCCCGAATTTTCAAAGCTTGTTCAGGCAAAATGTGAGGAGCTTGGCAGAGAGCTTATTCCGAAAGAGTTGTTTGAGGTGTTCGAGAAGAATTATCTTGAGCATAAGCAGAAATATGTTCTCTCAAGCAGAAAGATTTACGAAGAGAGCGAAAACGGCAATGATTATGTTCACTTCAAGGGCAAGATGAAGATTAACGGCAACGAAGAGGTTTCTCTCAGCGGTGTCGGCAACGGTCCTATTGATGCATTCTTCAATGCAATCAAAAAGGTCGGTCTTGACAAGTACGAGTTCATCTCATACAGTCAGCACGCAATTTCTCAGGGTTCTGACTCAAAGGCTGTTTCATATATCGAACTCAAAAAGCCTGACGGAAAAAGTATCTTCGGCATCGGCATTGATTCAAATGTCAATGTTGCATCGGTACTCGGTGTTCTCAACGCAATCAACAGAGCCGAGGCTTAATTAATTTAACAATTCAACTTTCAGGGCTGTGCGAATGTGCAGTCCTGTTTTTTATACTCTGAATTGCTTAGTTCAGAAAAATGTTACAAATCACCTTTAAAAATCAAGAATTTCGTTACAAATGATTGAATATTTTTAAGAATAATGTTACACCGCCTTTATTTGACCTTAAATCGTCCATAATAAGCCTGTGGGCGAAAAATAGGGACATACAGCTAACATAGCTATATGCCCCTGAAAATCGGTTTTAAAGCTTATTTCATACTGTTTTCGTAAGACTCGATCATCTTTTTAACCATCTGACCGCCTACAGAACCTGCTTCTCTTGCGGAAATATCGCCGTTATATCCCTGTTTGAGGTTTACGCCTACTTCGTTGGCACATTCCATCTTAAAGCGTTCCATGGCTTCCTTTGCCTGAGGTACATTAATCTGATTGTTATTGCTTGACATAATTTGTTTTCTCCTTTTCAAAACTTTTAAATCTCGTTAAATTTATCAATAAAGCGGCGTTTCGGCATCCCGTTTTCATCGCCGCAATAGTATTGTTAGCGATGAAATTCGTTTTATTATTTGTAATTTTTTCAAGTTTTGAAATTCACAAAAAACATCATACAAAGCAAAAAGCAGCTATGCCAAACGACATAACTGCTTTTTATATTGTGTATGAAAGGGTTAGGGAAATAAGCCTTTCGTCTTGCTGTTAAATATATTGAGTTACTTTTTCTCGATTGAATCGGTCTTGTAGATGAAGTCAACCTTACCGTCCATATCATCGGAAATACCGCTGTAATTGTTGTACTTCTTTGATGCTTTCTGAACAGCCTTGAAGCGGTCGATGATATCCCGGACATCACCGTTTGCGGCATCAACAATGCTGTCAATGCCCTCTTCTTTGAACTTCTTCATACCCTTGGACAATGTCATTGCACCGTCATTGAGCTGTTGTACACCGTCAACAAGTGTTTTGCCGCCGTTCTTAAGCGTTGCAATGCCGTCAAGAAGTGTTGTTGTACCGTTTGAAAGTGAGCCTGTGCCGTTTTTGAGAGTCTTTACACCGCTCTTAAGGCTTGATGTACCGTCCTTGAGGGTTGAAGTACCGCTCTTGAGTTCGCTTGTGCCGCTCTTAAGACTTGAAGAACCGTTCTTGAGCTGACCGGCACCGCTTACAAGTGAACCTGTGCCGTCCTTGAGTGTGTATGTGCCGGCAAGAATCTGCTGAGCGCCCTCGTTAGCTTGATCAACACCCGCTGTGTATGAAAGCACACCCTGATAGAATGTGTTGTAGCTGTCAAGCTGAGTTTTGAGAGCCTGAAGTGACTTTCTGCCTGCCTGAGCTTTTGCAACACCTGCCTGAATCTGACTCTGAACCTCTTCGCTGTTCATATTTGTTTCGATAAGGCTCTGAATCTGTGCCTCTGTATTGCTGTCAATTGCAGTCTGAACCGCAGATGAACTCATTTGTGTAGAAACTGCAGTAGAAACCTGAGCCTGAACTTCTTCGCTGACCTGACCTGCAGCAACAGCGGCATCATACTGATCTGCCGTCATACCAAGACCTGCGGCTGCGAGAACCTGTTCTGTAACAGACTTTCTTACCGTTGCCTCAACGGCAGTTCTGATAACATCCTTCTGGCTGTTTACAGTTGCCGTTACTGTTTCAAGTGCTGTATTGTAAGCGAGCTTCTGAGCATTTTCATCGCTGAGTGATGAAATAAGTCCTTCAAGAACGCTGTCATAGTTTTTAATTGTAAGCTTGTCGGCTGTAAGACCTGCGGCGGCAATCTGAGTGTCGGCAGTTGAAAGAAGTGTGTTAAACACCTGTTCTGCACCGCCGTTTAGAGTTGCGCTGTTGGATGAAAGCTTGCCGAGACCGCCCGCAAGTGTTGCAACATAACTGCTGAGACTTGCCGCACCGTTGTCAACCTGTGAAGCACCGCCTGCAAGTGTTGCAAGACCGCTGTCAAGCTGTGATGCACCGCTGTCAAGCTGTGACGCACCGCTTTTGAGCTTTGACGCACCGTCATCAAGCGTTTTTGCACCGCTTGAAAGACCGTCTGCACCGCTGTCAAGTTTTTTTGCACCGCTGTTTACCTGTTCTGCACCGTCATAAAGCTTGTCAATACCTTCAATGAGTGTGCCTGACTTGTCAAGAAGTGTGCCGATACCGTCATAAAGCTGCGAAGAACCGTCAACAAGCTGTTCTGCGGCGTCTTCGAGTTCATCAAGAGAATCCTTAAGCTCGTCAACCTTATCGTCAACCTTTGAAAAATCAACATCATTGAAAATATCGTTCATTGCAACTGTCATTGTTGTTGAAAGTTCAAAGTCGGTTGTGTCTGCTGTGATTTCAACATAATCAGGGATTTCCATTTCATCCTTGTCAATATCAAGGCTGTCCTGCATACCCGGAAGAGCAAAACCGGCAACGATTGTTCTTGTACCGTCATTGATAGCCTTGCCGTTTGAAACCTCAACATTTTTGAATTTGTCATCGTCAAGAATCATACCCGAAAGCATAAGGAACGGAACATTAACTTCTTCTGTCTTGCCGTTAATCTTAACCTTTTCTTTCTGTGTGTTTTCATAGTCAATGCGGATTGTAACCTTACCGCTCTTGCCTGCAATTTCATCTGCAGAAACAGTTTTGCCGTTGAGCTTGTAGCTTAATTTGAGCTTTACGGGAAGTTCGGTTGTGCCTGTTCCCTGATAGTAGATATCATCGCCCTTTGCAGCCCACTCATAAGCGTTGTCTTCGTTTACCGTGTATGTTTCGTCACCCTTAACATTTTTAACATCCTTGAGCTTTGAAACATCCTTTACCTTACCTTTTGTATCTACACCCTTGAGCCAGTCGCTTACAATGATTTTCTTAGCCGCACCGCTTGCGTCGGCAATGACATAAACGGTTTCATTTTTGCTGAGCTTTTTGAGAGCCTCTTTAGTTGTGCTTGCCTTCTTAACAGCCTCAACCGTGCTTTCTGTCTGAACACCGAGAGCCTGTGCAGTATTGTCTGCACCGGCGGAATAAGCGGCAACACCTACTCCGCTGCAAAGAATTGTGAGTGCAAGCGCGCCTGAAATAGCACCCTTAATGTAGTTTTTATTTAAAAATTTGTGATTATTATTTTTGTTATTCTTTTTCATTATACAGCAGCCTCCGAAATTGATGTTTTTTTCGGCTTAAAACCGAGAGTTGTCTTTGCAATTACCTTGTCGAACAGCATAAACATTGCCGGCAAAATAAGCGTTACGCAGAACATACTGATGACAGCGCCTCTTGCAAGGAGCTTACAGATTGATGAAATAAGGTCAACATCCGAGTAGAATGCGACGCCGATTGTAGCGGCAAAGAGTCCCATTGCACTAACGATAATTGACGGAATTGAAGTTTCAAGAGCCGTAATAACCGAGGTGCGTTTATCGTTTCCGAGATACCTTTCCTTCTTATATCGTGTCGTCATCAAAATTGCGTAGTCAACCGTTGCACCAAGCTGAATTGTACTTATACAGATAGGTGTGATGAACGGGAGCGACTCGCCCATAAGATGCGGAATACCTAGGTTGATAAAGATTGCAAGCTCAATAACCGCAACAAGAATAATCGGAAGTGTGATACTCTTTTCAACAATCGCAATGATAATAAAGATTGCAACAATAGAAATTGCATTTACAACCTGAAAGTCAACTGTCGTGATATTTACAAGGTCGTTTGTACAAGCGGCTTCACCGATGAGAAGTCCGTCCTTATCATACTTTGTAATGATTTTATTCAACTCATCAATCTGCTTTGCCATAGGATCTGTGGCTGTTTTATACTCAGAGTTGATAATCATAAGCTCCCATTTATCATTTTTGAGAACGCTTGTGATTGAATCGGGAAGAACTTCTTCCGGAACAAGCGAACCTACAACGCTTTCAAGACCGAGAACATATTTTACGCCGTCAACCTTTTCAAGCTCGTTTGTCATGTTTCTTGCGTCCTTTGCAGAAAGCGAAGAATCAACAAGAACCATATGTGTTGTACCGACACCGAATTTATCTTTAAGCTTTGTGTTGGCAATTACATTTGCCATATCTTCGGGAAGACTTTCCGACAAATCGTAGTAAATCTCATTGTTTGTCTGGCTGTATGCCGAATAGAACGGATAAATAAGAGCCGCAAACATCACGAGAAATACGGGGAAAATTTTAACAAGTCCTGTTGCAAGCTTCTTTGTTGACGGAATAAGCGACTTGTGCATTGTCTTTTCAAGAGGCTTGTCAAGAACAAGAATGAGTGACGGAAGAACCGTTACACAGGAGATAACACCAAGGATAACACCCTTTGCCATTACAATACCGAGGTCAAGACCGAGTGTGAATGTCATAAAGCAAAGTGCGATAAAGCCTGCAACCGTTGTGATTGAACTTCCGATTACGGAACGGACAGTTTCGTGAATTGCAACAGCCATTGCCTGCTTGTGGTTTTCACAAATGCCCTTTTGTTCTTCATAGCTGTGCCACAGGAAGATTGAGTAGTCCATTGTTACCGCAAGCTGAAGAACTGCCGCCAACGCTTTGGTAATGAATGAAACCTCACCCATAAAGTAGTTACTGCCCATATTTACGAGGATAGCAACCGCTATACTTGCAAGGAACACAAACGGGATAATCCAGTTATCCATAAAGATCATCATTGCAATTACCGCAAGGACAACAGCGATTGCAACATAAGTCATTTCCTGTTCCTCAAACATATTCTTCATATCCGTAATCATTGCCGACATACCCGAAACAAAGCATTGCTTACCGGCAACCGAACGGATTTCTTCGATAGCGTTCATTGTTTCATCAGCTGATGTTGAAGTATCGAAGAATACCGCCATCATTGTTGCATTTCCCGAATTGAACGCATCATAAATTTTGTCGGGCAACATTTCCTTTGGAATTGAGATGTCGGCAAAATCGTCATACCAAAGAACCGTATCAACATGGTCGATTTCTTTGATTTTTTCCTCTGTTGCCGCAACATCCTTATCATCCATATTCTCAAAGATGAGGAATGAAAAAGCACCCTTTCCAAAGTCATCAAGCAGATAATCCTGACCCTTGATTGTGTCGAGGTTATCGGGAAGATAACTAAGAATGTCGTAATTAACCCTTGTAAATGCCATTCCCAAGGCTGACGGAATCATCAGTGCAACGGCAAGTATAAGGATTACGAAACGGCTTTTAACAACCGCTTTCCCTAACTTCATATTTCATACTCCTTCATATATGATTTGCAGACTGCACTCTGCATTCAAAGGGACGATCCGAGAGGTGAACCGTATTTCCTTTGTCCGTAATATATTCTATTACGGCTTTGTTAAAATTTAAACAGACACAAAAAATGCCGTGTCAGGAATTTAGACACGGCAATAAATTTGTACAGAAATCAGACATTTTGTTAAATTCGTCTGCATTTCAGACACGCAAATAAACGCAAATATTCACTTTTAATCAATAAAACAGCAATCAGGTATTGATTTTGGCACATCTGTCCAATGCAGACTCCATTGAACCCTCAAACAACTCACAAATGCGTTTCATCTTAATTTTGAGGTCATATTTCATACCTCCGCCGAGCCAGTCGATAATAAAACCGACAAGCTGACACTTGTAATACATAATCATTGCGTCAATGTCATCTTCGGCAATATTTTTTGTAATTTCAAGCTTGTCAAAATAGCTTTTTATAGCGTGAGTACAAATCCTGTTGAGATACACATCAAATGTAGTTCTGTTCGCAGAATTGTAAATGTGCTGAATCACCGACTTGTTAGAAAAAGCATAGTCAATTACAGAAATCAGACTTTCATAAACAGAAGTATTGTTGTCGGTTTCGGTCGCAACAAATCTGTCAGCCTCTTCAACGAGAATTTCCTCAAGAAGCGACGGAATGTCGTCAAAATGGTAGTAGAAAGAATTACGGTTAATTCCGCATTCTTCAACAATTTCCTTGACTGTAATTTTATTCAACGGCTTTTTATTCAAGAGCGAAATAAATGTCGCCTTGATAGCCGCCTTGGTAAATGTCGGCATAGTGTCCCCCCTGAAAATTGCAAAACATCCGTGTGCAGACGGATATTTCCGTTCCGAATTTTTTCATACACAATATATGCAGCCGATTGCTACACTAATTAAAGTAAATTGTATCACAATTATTTAAAAATAGCAATAACAAGCATATTAACAAAATCAGGGGTTTGTTTTGTATTTCCTATGTAAAAAAGCCCCGAAATTGATGTTACCTTCCAAAAAAAGTCAGACCAAAAATCTAATGATTTTGGAGGTTGGTTCAAAATCGTGGCTTTATATTTATAAAGTAATAAATTCAATATCTTTCGGAAAATCATTTTGCACACTGCATAGGCTGATTTCGTAGTCCGAAAATTTATATTGTTTCATATAATATTCGGTTTGATTTTCAGAGAATTTTCCGTTGCTGACATCAACACTTTTTGCGCCACGGTGAAATCCGTCACCCATACATTTTAAGAGTGCCTCTTTTTTAGTCCACAATTCAAAAAATGTGCCGAGCCTGTCAAAAGCGTTGCCGAGCAATTTCATCTCGTTGTCGCAGAAAACAATTTTGCCAAGCCTTATGCCCTTGAGAAATCGAATTTCTTCAATATCACAACCGACTTCGGAATCCGACAACGCAAAAAGCACATAATTTCCGCTGTGCGAAATATTGAAACAAAGTCCGTTGTCACATTCGGGCTTGCCGAATTCATTCACGGTGATTTTTGCACCGCCAAGAAATTTGTTCATAAACAAGCCGCCTGCAATGCAACGCAGTTTATCGTCAGCTCTGCGGCATCTTTGAACACGCTCCGCCCTTTCGGGAGAAAGCTCACCAACTCTGTCAAAAGAGATTTTGCGGATATCGGTTATAAAAAGCCGTGTTTTCATATCAATAGCCACGGAGTGCGTCAAGCGAATCATCGGACATAATCCAATCGTTCACATCAATTTCCGTAAAATCGGTTTTATCGTTTCTGACAATAACCTTGTCAATACCTGCGTTGATAACCATACGCTTGCACATTGCACACGAAGATGTGTTCTGAACATACTCGCCGTTTGACATCTCCTTGCCGACAAGATAAAGCGTTGCACCAATCATCTGTTCTCTTGATGCATGAATAATAGCGTTCGCCTCGGCATGAACGCTTCTGCAAAGTTCGTAACGCTCGCCACGGGGAATGTTGCGTTCCTGACGGATACAAAATCCCAAATCACAGCAATTTTTTCTGCCTCTCGGAGCGCCTGTATAGCCTGTTGAAACAATCTGGTCATTGTTCACGATAATTGCACCAAAATTTCTGCGCAGGCAAGTTCCCCTTTCAAGCACAGTTTCGGCAATGTCAAGATAATAATTAATTTTGTCAATTCTGTCCATATAAAAACACCGTCCGTTATCATAATTTCAAATTCGGTCAAGTATATTTTAGAGTAGTCGAAAGCAGTATCAGCCTTTGAGCTTTTCAACACAATCTCTGCATACATATTTTCCGCCGAATGCAATCAGATTATCAAGAGTATTGCAAAAAACGCACTTGCTCTCTGCCTTTTTTATCGTAACGCACTCATCGTCAGCCTCAATGTGAAGAATGTCACCCGGCTTAATGTTGAGGTGGTTGCGGATATCCTTTGATATTACAATTCTGCCTGCTTTATCAATTTCCCTAAAGTTTGTATAAATCATTTTAATTCACCATAATCCCTATTTTTTAATTCACCATAATCCCTATTTTTACCTATGTTACCATTTTTCGGGATTTTTGTCAACGATTTTATTAAATAATTAAATTACAAAAATGACAATATTGTATATTTTGTCGTTAATTGCAGCAAAAGGAGTAAAAATGCTGAATTATATCTGGAGCGGACTCATTGCCGTAAGCGTATTGTGTGCATTGTTTATGGGCAACACCGCCGACATTTCAAACGCACTCATCGAAAGCGGAGCGTCATCAATACAGCTTATTCTCACAATGGCAGGCATAATCTGCCTTTGGTCGGGAATTATGAAAATCGCAGTTGAAAGCGGTTTGACAAACATTTTCGCAAAAATCTTTGCACCGTTGCTCCGTCCGCTTTTTCCGAGGCTTGATAAAAAAAGCGACGCCTTTCAAAGCATCACCATGAATATCAGTGCAAATCTGCTCGGACTCGGCAATGCCGCAACCCCTTTCGGACTAAAAGCAATGGAACAGCTGCACACGCTCAATGACCGCCGTGACATTGCGAGCAACGAAATGGTTGTTTTTGTAGTTATGAACACAGCGTCACTACAGCTGTTACCAACAACGCTTGCCGCACTCCGCCAATCCTACGGAAGCTCTGCGCCTTTTGAAATTATCGTTCCCGTCTGGATAAGCTCTGCGTGTGCGTTGACGGTGGCATTGCTGATTGCCTGTACGCTGAATATCAGGCAAGGTAAAATTTGAGAAATGTGGTGAGCAAATGGAATTTGTAATGCCGGCATTTGCGTGTATTGTTGTGGTATTCGGGCTGATAAAAAAAGTTCCCGTATTCGATGTATTCATCTCGGGAGCAAAAGAGGGAGTAAAGCTTTTGTACAACATTGCCCCTACAATTATGGGACTTGTGTTTGCCGTTGACCTTTTGCAGTCAAGCGGAGCAATTGATGTAATATGCTCACTGATTCAGCCGACAGCGGAATTTTTAGGATTCCCGAAAGAAATCGTTCCGCTCGTACTTCTCCGCCCTGTTTCGGGAAGTGGCTCAACCGCACTCCTAACAGCCCTTTACAAAACCTGCGGTCCCGACAGCTTTGCGGGCAGAACAGCATCCGTACTCGCAGGTTCAAGCGAAACAACCTTCTACGCAATCGCAATGTACTTTGGCTGTATTCGTGTCAAAAAAATTCGTCACACCCTCTTTGCCGCCATAACCGCCGACCTAACCGCCGCAATTATGAGTGTTATAACGGTCAGATTGTGGTTTAATATGTAATTGTAAAGTGTTCCCATTTCGGCACGGTTTTTACTTCAATTCAAAAAAGTTCAGGACATCGGCATAAATTTCAAGTTTATTCTTTTCATTCAAAATTTCGTGACGGTTATTTTTGTAAAGGGTCGCATCAACATTGTTATAGCCGAGCTTTTTCAGGAACAGCACAAGTTTGCCGAACTTTTCCTTTGAGCCGATAACGGGGTCGTCACTGCCTGCAATAACGAATATCGGCAGATTTTCATTGCTGACATTCCAATCTTTTGCATTGAACGCACCCTTTTGCAGTTTAAAGAGATTGATAAATCCGTTCGTCGTAAAAACAAATCCGCACAACTCATCATCATTATACGCAGTAACATTTTCGGCATTTTCCGAAAGCCATGAATTCGGAACGGAACTGTTGCCGTTGTAACCCTTGAAAGTCGAATTGTTCAGAAAGTGATTCGGCTTTTTTGCACCGTGAAAAGGCTTTGAAATTTTAGAAAGTGCCAGAGCAATTCCCACCGCATTATTCTCAGTCGGCGGGCCGCAAAGCACAACTTTAGCAACCTCACTGTCATACTTTTTAAGGTAATTTCTCGCAACAAGCGTTCCCATACTGTGACTGAAAATATATAGTGGAAGATTCGGGTATTCATTCTTCGCAAGTTTTGAAACTTCGTGCAAATCATCGACAATCGCAGAAATATCCTCCGTGTAAAAATATCCGTGATCGCCTTTCTGACGGATACTTGCACCGTGACCCCTGTGGTCATGGATAATGCACACATAGCCGTTTTTTGCAAGATAATTCATAAAATCGAAATATCTCTCCTTGTGTTCCGACATTCCGTGTGAAAACTGAACTATTGCTTTCGGTTCACATTCAGGCTCAACTATTGCCACATCAAGCACAAGTCCGTCAAACGGCGATTTTATTTTAACATTTTTCATATGTCATTCTCCTCATTAAGCAGAATTTTAATTGAAATAACCCTCGTTCTAAACTCTGCCTTACCTTTAGATTATTATTCCAAATTTCTCGGCACTCAATCATAAAATTGAAAATAATAAAAAGTACCCCGTGCCTTACCTTTACGGAAATTATACACGGAGTACCTTTCATTTTCAACAGCCATTAACAAAAATATGTCTGCAAATCATTTATTTTATTACTACTGCTTGTTTTTGCAAAGAATTATATGCACTTTTAAAAATTGATAAATCATAACTGCGTACATCACCATAAATCGGATCTGCTACCCAAACAGCATCTTCACTATAACCAACAAGAACCATACAATGTTCCGGTGTAAACCAAGTAAGATCCTGACCATCAACATTCCATGTGACGCTGTAATGGCCTTGGGCACAATTTTGAGTCCCCCATACAACAACAGGTTTGTTTGAGTTTATATAAGTAAACAGTGTTTCCAATTCTGTGCCTGTAAGATCATACGCTCTGAGTGCAGAGTGTTTTGTTGTAAGATAACTATTTGCCGTATTAACAACAACAGGTGCATAACAACCATATGATGATTCATCACGAGGATTACCAACAAACGCCTTATAAAAATTCGTCGAACCCACATCACCTTTTTCAAGGTAATTATCAGCTATATCACATTTATCAGCTAACACACCGCTATAAGTCAATGCCATTGCAAGAGAAGTCATCTCACAACCTGTGGGGAGTTCAGGATACTGACTAACAGCAACAAAATTTTGCAAAATTTTAGTAGGTGAAGATACCGGTTTTGTGCTAACAGGAATTTCGGAATTATCGGACGAGATAACAACTGGCGAAGAATAACCGGCAGAACTTGTTGAATCCTGCTGTGTTGAATTTTTATTTACAATTCTTGTGTATGACTGCACAGTGTCAGTTTCCTTTGTTGTGCTCATTTGTGTACTTTTGCTTGTTGAATCCGACGACTTCACACTTTTTTCACCGCAACTGCAACAAACAAATATAAAAAGAGTTGCTGTTAAAAGCACTAATATTTTTTTCATACTACCACCTCAAAACAATAAAATCAATCCGGATTGCCGTCATCATAATTTAAAGGGGCATTGGGATCACGTGAGAAAAAGTCTTTAAGCACATAACCTGTATCGTTTCCAAAACGCACATAATAGAAATCTCCGGATTCTCCAAGTTTATCAACTGTTTCGCCTGTAAGTATTTTGATAATTGACTTACTGCTTCTTGATGGTGATTCACGCAATGTAGCAAAATCGCTTGCACGGCAGTACAACATTGTACTTCCGTTATCAATCAAGCTTACAGTGGTTGGTTCTTCTGTTTCAGGTTGCAGTGAAGTCTTTGAAATATAAATTGTAACAGTTTCACCTTCTTCAACTTCCCTTCCCCCAACAGGCGACTGACTTATTACATAATCAAGGTCAATTCTGTCACTTTCTTCAAGTTTTATGTTATATTTTAAATTTCTTCTTTCAATTTCATCAATTGCATCGTCCAACTTCATTCCTTCAACATCAGGAACCTGGACAAGAACTATAGTTTCCGGTTCCTGTGTAGTTTCCTCGGTTTGAGGTTCCGTTGTTTCTTCGACAGTCGTCTGTTCTTCTGTCGTTTCAACAACAGTTGATGGATTATCATCATCGGTACTTTTATTATTAGAATTGTTTCCTAACACACCAAAAGCAACTGCTGCACCAACGATTGCAATAACAACAACTATTATTCCTATAATCAGTCCTGTATTTTTCTTTTTTGGCTTTTGATTAGAAGATTTTTCATACATAACACCATTATGACTTTGATGAATAGGTTCTTCTGATACATATCTGTCTTGAGAACGATTGTTATAGATTTCATCTGCTGCTTGCGTTCTGTATACCTCATCGGCCATTTTGGTTTTATTTATTTCATCTGAAACAGTATCTTTTTTATTTATGGTAATTTGTTCACTATTGAGAGCTCTTTTAGTCATATCCATAAGTTCTGTCATATTTTGGCAACGATTCTCATGAAAAACTGCCATTCCATACATTAGAACTTTTTCAAGCGGCTGGCTTATATTTATACCAAGTTCCGACGGTTTTTTTAATTTATCCTCACGGATTCTGTCCAAACCGCCTTCGGGAATTTCTCCTGTAATACATTTATACATAGTAGCACACATACCATAAACATCTGTCCATGGACCTTGTTTGCCATTTTTATGGTATTGTTCTTCGGGTGCATACCCTTCTTTTAATATTACCGACACATCACTTGACTCATTTGTGATAAACCTTGCTGAGCCAAAATCCATAAGTTTCAATGTTCCATCATACAGGTACATGATATTGTCCGGAGTAATATCACGATGTACTACCCCATCAGCATGAATTTTTTCAAGTGATTTCATAATCGGCAACATAAGGCCAAATAAAGTTTCAGCACTAAAGACGCCGTTTTTATTTAAAAATTCATTTAGGTTAATTCCATCAAGATATTCCATTATTATGTAAACAGTATTATTTTCTTCAAAAAAATCTATAACATCTACAATACCCGGTTCATTGTCATAATGAGCAAGACTTCTGGCCTCTACAAGAAAATTCTGTTTTCCTTTTTCAAAAAACGCTTCTTTTGAGGAGGAATTCGGTTCAACATTATTTGAAACATCATTATTACGGTTTGCACTTCCAGAAGGGAAAAATTCTTTTATCGCAACTCTTTTACCAAGAACAGTATCCTTTCCAATATAAGTTATTCCAAAGCCACCCTCACCTATAGGATTTCCTACAAAATACTTTCCGTGTAGAACAGTACCCGCTTTTAATTGATGAGAAGATGATTCAGGAACATTCTCTTTCATACACTTATAGCAGTAATTACCGTCTTTTATTTCATTCATACAACTATAACAATACATTCTCATACCTCTCCTAATAACTGTTATTTATATACCCTTTCTATAATCATACAGGTCACATTATCCTCTCCACCTTTTTCAAGTGCTTTATTAACAAGCTTTGCAGTAAGATTTTCATCATTATTTTTTAACACTTCAAGAATCTCATCATCACTACACATATCATACAATCCATCTGTACAAATAACCAATTTTTCGTCCTGCTCAAGCTTGATATCAGGATAATGTTCCGCTTTTTTATTTCTATGTTCCTCATCGAGACCAAGAAAAGCCGTCAATTTATGTTTATCAGGACTAGCTTTTGCTTCCTCCATTGTATATATATTTGCAAGATATTTTTTTACAGCCAGTGTGTGGTCATTTGAAATCTGTCTTAAAAAATTATTTGAATAAAGATAAATTCTCGAATCGCCAAGTGAAAAAGTTTTTATTATTCCATCGCAACAATATGCCATTGCAAAAGTGCTTCCACTTCGTTTAACTTTCTTTTCATTACCAGCCTTAATTATTTCGTTGCTGCTTTCACCGACAAAGCTGTCTATGCATTTCTCAACAGATTTTCCGCTTTTTTTTATATACTTAAAAAACTCAACAGAAACAAGAGCAGCTATTTCAGAAGCCTCTTCTCCGTTTGATTCGCCACCCATTCCGTCAAATACAGAACACATTAACGGTTCTGACATAGCCTTTCCACGGATATTTTGATTTTTACTGTTAATTGATTTTATTGTTGTATTTACTGCAAAGTTATCTTCATTTTCATGTCTTACCTTACCTACATTAGTAGAAACATATACATTATATTTTATCAAATTATCATTTTTCATGATGCCACCGCCAACAAATTATGAATCTCTGTTTTTAATCTTTAAACTAAATATACTTACAGCTGAACTTACAACTGTAATACAAAAACACCACAACCATGAAGTCAAAAGAGTTGCCGAGTCATGATTAAAACAACTTTCAGCTTCAAACTGATCTTTAAGCTGGTCCGCTAGTTCCGGAAGTTCTTTTATAAGAGAATGGTCAAGACTATTAAGGTCTGCTGTGCTGCCAAAAGCCGACATACCCCATTTGCTATATGTAATATACGCACAATTTTCTGCAAAACCGGAGAGTTCAAAAAGAACACCACTCATAATCAATTGCAATATAAGTACAAACGGCATTATTTTCATAGCAGTTGTAGGCGTTCCGGAAAATGATGATACCATAAGACCCATTACTGCTGATCCAAATGTCAGCATAAATATGGTAATAAAATACTCGGCATAAGCAGGAAAGAAAACGCCTTTACTGTCAGCTTCTCCGAAAAATCCAAAGGAACAACATACAATAAATATTATTGCCGTCTGTGCAAGGCACAAAACTGCTTGCCACAGTACATGAGCACAAACATATGAAGAAAGTTTCATACCCTGTCTATAATCTGAACGGATAATATCATGTTCTTTACATATGCTTTGTATTGAATTGAAAATTCCTATCCAAATGCAAGCTGAGGCAAGTGTGAAAAAACCTGATTTTGTACTTTCATAATCTTCAAACATATCACCACTCACAACAAGTGATACTATAAGGGAAATAATCAATGCAAACGCAAGAAAAATCCATACCTTTTCACGAACCGCAATGCGGGCAATTTTTTTAAAATATACTATTGTCTGTTTACCAAATGAAACACTATTCATTATGTTCACCCTCTACCTTTAGAATTAAACCTGTCTATGTAATAATCAGCCAATCCTTGTCCCCCTTCATAGTCAGGGTTTATCTTCACCATAATATTCTGAAGTTTATTCACTTCAAAATGTTTCAGTGCATCCTGCGGGCTTCCAAAAAAAGCAAGATGTCCACAATTATCTTTACTGCTTTTTGCAAGAACAAGTACTTTTGTAAATAAATATTCTCCTGTATTTCTGTCAATTGCGTCATCAGGCTCATGAGATATAACCATAACTATTTTTTCACTTAATGAAATTTCTTTTAATATTTCCATTTGCTGCATTCTTGAAGCGGCATCAAGACCTGAATCAGGTTCATCGCAAATAAATACCTTTTGAAAACCAACCAATTGAGCTGCAACCGAAACTTTCTTCTTTTGGCCTCCACTAAGCTGACTTATAAGATGGTTTTCAAGATTTTTTATACCAAGACGATTCATAATATCATCAATTCTCTTGCGTTTATCTTGCTTTGAATAATATTTTTTGTCCAATTTTATGTCCGCGATGTCCATAAGTGTACTGTTTACTTTATCATTCAGTCTCAAATTGATAAACTGAGGTACAATACCAATTTGCGATTTCATAGTATTAAAATTCTCATAAAGATTAAGTCCGTCAAGCATAACCTTACCGTCTGCTTTTCCGTCACCAAGAATAGCATTTACTAGTGTAGTTTTTCCGGCACCTGACCCACCCAGTATAAGAATAAATTCTCCAGAGTCGGCCTGAAAGTTAATATCTTTAATCAATATTTTCTTACCATGATTAACTGCCTTTTTTTCTATCTTAACTGACAAAAGGCCAGCCTTTTCACCTGCATGATTATAAAAAATTGCATTGTCTGTAAATATTAAAAAAGTATTTGCAATTCTTATAACATCATTACAGAACAGGGGCATCGAACCATTTACTTTTCTGCCGTTTACATAAATGCCATTTTGGCTGTTTCTGTCAAAAATGGCTGTTCCTCGTTCACCATATTCAATTACAGCATGTTCCCTTGATGCCATAATATCGTCAAGTCTGATATAGTTACTTTCACCTCTGCCTATCGTCATCTTGGATTTTCCTTTTGTACTTGCTGATTCCCACTTTTCATCAGGCGACAAGCTGCGGTTAAACATCATAATCACTGATTCGGGATGTGGATCATAAAGATTGGATCTATCAACCCTTATAATATCACCATCAAATAATTCAACTGCTTTTGAGCCTCTCTGATTATACGGCGCTAATTTGTTCCCATTTATAAATGTACCGTTTATGCTATTTTTATCAATATAATAATATGTATCACTGGAATCATCGTAAATGAATTCTCCATGATTTCTGCCTACTATACTTGAATTAACCCTAATGTCACTTGTCGACTGTGGATATTCTCTGCCAAAGGTCATATCACCCCTGAGTTCAACCTGTTTTGGCATCTTTGCTTTATCTATCACAACAAGAGTTGCACCCTTTGCTTCCGCAGGAGTATAATACACCGTTTTCTCAATACTCATATACAAACCCCCTCATCATTTACGCTCAATTTATACAAAACAAATACACAAGTTTTAAATCTATACAAAATAATTGTACAATAATTATCATTTATAGTCAATGCCATTGCAAATCTTTTAGATAACTTTTACACATTTTTTAGTTTTCTATAATTTATACCTTTTAATAATGAGACTTCATGCCATTATTCAGCATGATTATCGCTAATAATGATTATTTTACCAAATCACAATAAAAGATAAAAGGCACCCCATATTAGTTTTTGAATAATATGGAGTACCTTTCATTTTCAACAGCCACATTTACAAATATGTCTATAAATTTTGTAATGATTTTAATTTTCAAAATAAGATTATAAGCTTATTTATCCGCATCACTCATAAAATTCGGTTCTTCTCAACTGAGTGTATGGTTTGGAAGTTCTTATTTTTTGCGGTTGGGATACATCTATATCGACATAGACAATTTGCTCTGAATCATCTGCTTTTGTGATAACATTTCCGTTTGCATCTACTGCAACGGACTCACCCGAAAAGGTCATTTCGTCTTCTTTGCCGACACGGTTGCACATAGCTACCGCAACGCTGTTTTGGAAAGCCTGAACTCTCAACCCCCACTCAAACATTTCGAACGGTTCTGCTTTTGTATTCACGGTCGGAATCAATATCAAATCTGCACCTTTCAGCACTTCGGTTCTTATGCTTTCGGGATAATGCCTGTCAAAGCACACAACAATTCCGATTTTGCCGTACTCCGTATCAAACACCTTAAAGCCATCATCGGACGGAGTGTAGTAATCCTGTTCAAAGAACTTGTCCGCCTGAGCAATGTGAACCATTTTCTGAACGTCTATAATACTACCGTTCTTGCCAATCAAGATACTTGCATCGTAATTTTTGCCGGTTTCCGAAAGATAGACATTCGGCACAGCCATAATTTTATTGTCCTTGCAGGCATTGCAAAAGCCTTTTACAATTTCAGAATCAAGCGTAACTGCGTAGTCACTGACATCTCTGTTTCTGTATTGCGGAAAAAACTCCGTCAGCTGAACTTCGGGGAACAATACGAGTTCGGCACCGTTTTCAGCCGCTTCTCTAATTGCCGCAATACTCTTTTCAAAATTCAATTTAACGCTGCCCGAATTTGACATCTGCACCATTGCCAGTCGCATATTTTCACTTCTTTTCTTTAATTCAATACCAATTCCAAGTCACTTTTTCAGCGGAGAGTGTGATATTGCAAATGCTGAATTTGCGGTATTTTTTATATTGCTTTTCAGCGTCGTAATAATTAACACTCAATTCAATTTTTAATTCGCTGTTATTTGCAAAACAATCTATAAATTCAGCTGTATAAGCATTATTGATTGCATTAATAAACTCAGCCTGTGACAAGGAGATACCTTCAAATTTTCCGTTTTTATCAGTTGCCGAAACAAAATTAAAATCGTTAAAAGACTCCTCTTTCATTTCCACAATCATATCACAATGCTTATAACATTCGTACTGTTTATAACAATCGCCGATATAATTCTGCGGAAATATTTTAATATCAAATGTAAAAATCATTTGCTTATTTTCGCATTTTACAGAATTCAATTTTTGATCATGCAACACTCCGTACGGCATACTGATATGCGATATAATAATTTCGTTATTCATTTTCATTCTCCCAAAGTTACATTTTTATTTTGTTTTTTCAAAAGCAACAGGCTTATCAGAATTACTGTGCCTTCGACAGTTTTATTATACCTGATACAAATAATATTTAAAAAGCCCTTTGAGAAAAAATTTCTCAAAGGGCTTGATAAACTGGAATTTATATTGCAATCATTTTTTCTTTAATTCTAGAATATTCTTCTCGATCTGCTGTATAACCCCCCTGAAATCATCATCCGTTTTTCCTGTCGGATCTTCAAGTTTCCAGTTGTCATCAAACGCTCTGCCGATAAACGGACAACCTACATCACAACCCATGGAGATGTCTGGCTCCGGGATGCTTGATATCAGCTTAGAATACTGCTTTTTCTCCGTGTCGATGCCGTAAAGCTCCTTCATGAGACGGACGGCATCCTGATTGATCTGGGGTGCAGCAAGTATGATGGAATCCTTCAGGAAATCAATGCCCGTATGATTCTGTATAATTTCTGTGAATTAGTGACTTCTCACGCTGTGGTAAAAACATCTAAAAATACC
>CAJMRT010000035.1 GCA_905215855.1 uncultured bacterium | reverse complement strand
GAGATTCAAATGTCAAAAAAACTTATTAGTATCATTTTGTCATGCGTTCTCGTTCTTTCACTTGCACTCGTAGGTGTAATTGGCGTTTCCGCAGCTGTTGACAAAGATGGTCGTTACGTTCCGAGTGAGGGCGTAAAAGAAACAAACAGAGTATACTTCCTTATGCCTGAGTCATGGAAGAATGAAAAGTACAAGGCTGTTGAGGCCGGTGCATACTGGTGGAATGGTTCAGATCCATGTGGTTCTGTAGATGGCACATCAGTTGGTCCTGCTTGGCCTGGTTACAAGATGCAGGTTGCTGATGCTGATGCTAACCTCTTCTATATTGACCTTCCTTCAGATGTTCCTGTAATTCTTTTCAACAACAATATCAACGGTGGTGAGAGAAAAGTAGACAAGGATACAGGCAAAACAACTTTCGAGTTTGGCGAGGAACAGTTCAAGGCTGCTAAGCAGACAATGGATGTCACTTGTCAGTACTATTCAGAGGGTGACGATGAATACTATGACAACATGGCAGACGGCGAGTTCTGGGCAAAGGCTCAGGAAGCAGTTGAGGGTGACGATAAGACATTCCTCGGCAACTTCCAGAAGAACTTCTTCATGGAGACAGAGTATGACCTCGGCATCTCAATGAACTTTGACAACATGGTATATGTTATCGATCCTAACAATACTTCAGTTAATGAAGTAAGCGGTAAGGAAACCTACGGCGGTAACTTCTACTTCTTCTATGGTAAGAACGAAGAAACAGGTAAATACGAGTATGGCGGACTTCCTAACTATGAAATGGCTAAAGAGGCTGGTGTAGTTAAGGATATTGATAAGAACGCAACTCCTGATGAGCCTGCTTCAAAGCCAACAGATCCTAGCAACAACAACAATAACAACACAAACCCAACAACAACAGTTCCTGCTCCTGATCAGAATGCAACATCTGCTACAAACGCTGTTTCAACATCAGATACAGCTAACAACACAGATAACAATGCAGTTCAGACAGGCGCTACAACAGCAGCTGCAGTTCTCGCAGTTCTTCTCGTTGCAGGCGGTGCAGTTGTTTACACACGCAAGAGATTTGAATAATCTTAAATAATTATATATAATTATAATTGTTTGATGCCCTCCACTCGGAGGGCATTTTTGTTTTAATTTTAAGCACAGTATGTTGAGGTAATCTGAAAATATTTAAAGAATATTTTTATGTTAACAAAAATCAAAATACAACTAAACATACAAAATTATACATGTAATTTTGTGCATCTTTATGTTGCAACCTTTCTCAAAAAGATTGCTTTTTTTGATTTTTTGTAATATAATGATTTCATACCGATAAATATCGGAAATTTTTTTGGAGGAGATTCAAATGTCAAAAAAACTTATTAGTATCATTTTGTCATGCGTTCTCGTTATTTCACTTGCTCTCGTAGGTGTAATCGGCGTTTCTGCCGCAGCTGACACAGATGGTCGTTACGTTCCGAGTGAGAGCGTAAAAGAAACAAACAGAGTATACTTCCTTATGCCGGAGTCATGGAAGAGTGAGAAGTTCGGTGCTACAGGTGCCGGTGCATACTGGTGGAACGGTTCAGATCCATGTGGTTCTGTAGATGGCACATCAGTTGGTGCTGCTTGGCCGGGTTACAAGATGCAGGTTGCTGATGCTGATGCTAACCTCTTCTATATTGACCTTCCTTCAGATGTTCCTGTTATTATTTTCAATAACTTCCTTAACGGCGGTGAGAGAAAAAAAGATGACGCAGGCAATGTATCTTACGAGTTTGGTGAAGAACAGTTCAAGGCTGCTAGACAGACAGTGGATACTACTTGTCAGTACTATTCAGAAGGTGACGACGACTACTATGATAATATGTTAGATGGTACTTTCTGGGAAAAGGCTCAGGAGGCAGTTGAGGGTAACGATAAGACTTTCCTCGGCAACTTCCAGAAGAACTTCTTTATGGAAACAGAGTATGACCTTGGTATCTCAATGAACTTTGACAATATGGTATTCATTATTGATCCTAACAATACTTCAGTCAATGAAGTAAGCGGTAAAGAATCATACGGTGGCGAGTTCTACTTCTTCTATGGTAAGAACGAAGAAACAGGCAACTATGAGTACGGCGGACTTCCTAACTATGAACAGGCTAAGGCTGAGGGTGTAGTTAAGGATATTGATAAGAACGCTACTCCTGATGAGCCTGCTTCAAAGCCAACAGACCCTAGCAACAACAATAACAACACAAACCCAACAACAACAGTTCCTGCTCCTGATCAGAACGCAACATCTGCTACAAACGCTGTTTCAACATCAGACACAGCTAACAACACAGATAACAATGCAGTTCAGACAGGCGCTACAACAGCAGCTGCAGTTCTCGCAGTTCTTCTCGTTGCAGGCGGTGCAGTTGTTTACACACGCAAGAGATTTGAATAATCTTAAATAATTATACATAATTATAATTGTTTAATGCCCTCCACTCGGAGGGCATTTTTGCTTTAAAACCTCCATTTGATTCTCCTCAAAAAACTGTGCATAAATGACGTATTATATTTGAAAATTTGTTCTAAAAGACCAAAAATGTAAAACTGATATAATAAACAGGTAAAATTTGGTTATTATGACATAGCTATTACAGCTCAAAATCCCCTATAACACTTGATTTTTACTGCGTTTTATACTATAATAGTCATGCTGATACAAGTATGGTGTCGGAAATTCGTAAGGAGGAAATTTAAAATGTCCAAAAAAGTTATAAGTCTTTTATTGGCTGTTATGCTTACAATGGCAATGATTGCAGTTGCTGCAGTCAGCGTTTCTGCCGATACGGACGATGAAGGCAGATATGTGCCTTCAGAGGGCACTGAAACTTACCATGTATATTTCTATAAGCCTGCTGACTGGGAGAACGAGTACACATCAGACGCAGGTATTTATTGGTGGAGTGGTTCGGATAGTCCTTCAGCTTGGCCGGGTTACGGTGCTCATAAGGCAGACATTCCAAATGTTTACTATTGTGATGTACCGACTGATGTTGTCAATGTAATCTGGAACAATGCTCTTGACGGTACAGACGATCCAATCAATCCTGAGTATACTCTTGCTTATCAGACAAATGATATTACATTCTTCGGTTATGATGCAGAAGAGTCTGACTATTATCCTGACGGTGTAGATAACTTTGATAATATGATTTATGTTATCAATCCTGAGTACACATCTGTTAATGATAAGGGCAAGTCAATCTTTGCAGGCGAGTGGTTCTACTACTACGGTAACGGCGAGTACGGTACTGCTCCTACAAAGGCAGAGCTCAAAGCCGGTGATTATTACGGCAAAGACGGTGTGTTCCCTACAGAGTACACTCCATCAGGTGAAGAAACAACAGCTGCTCCTACAACAGTTGTGACAGAGCCTGCTACAACAGAGCCTGCAACTGATGCAACTGCTGCTACAGAAGCTACATCAGCTACCGAAGATTCTTCACTTGCACTCACAGTTAATGCTACATCTAACTATTTCCCGATGGCAAGCGCACAGTACAATGCATCTACAAATCAGGTAACAGTTACATACAACTTTGAATCTGCAAAGAATGTTCTTGATACACAGTGGTACATTTCATATGACCCGACAATTCTTTCTGTTGCAGAGGAAAACACAGTAAATTCTGTTTGTCCCGCAATGAACGGCAAGGGTGCTTATGTCAACTTAAATAACAAGGTTGACGGTACAGGTTATGTAAGATTCTGTGCAAGTGACCTTTCACTCTATAACTTCAGTGAGAAGACACCTTTTGCAAAGGTTGTATTTGATGTAAAGGATATTTCAAAGGTTGCTCCTGTTTCTACAACAGTTGACCTCGTTGTTCAGGTACTCCGTGTTTCTGAACTTAATCCTGACACAGAAATGACAGACAGTGCTAAGGAAGTTGTTCTTGTTGATAAGGAAGTTGTAAAGAAAGATCCTGTTGCTTCTGCAGTAAAGGTTGACCTTTCTACAGAACTTACACCTTCAACATATGTTGAGCCTACTACAGCTGAACCTACAACTGAAGAGCCGACAACTGCCGAGCCTACTACAGTAGAGCCAACAACAGTAGCTCCGACTACAACAGAGCCGGCTACAGATGCTCCTGCCACAGAGCCTGAAACAACAACAGCTTCTGTAACAGATCCGGATGCAACAGTTGCACCTGCAACAGAGAATCCTACTGTAGCTCCTACAACTTCGCAGAATGCCACATCTGCTACAGAATCTACAACACAGAAGAGCGATTCAACATCCGACACTCCTGATACACCTAACAACAACGGCAACAATAACGGTGCTGTTCAGACAGGTGAAGCTCCTCTCGCAGTTGTAATTCTTACACTCCTCATCGGTTCAACTTGCGTAATGTTCGTTCTCCGCAAGAAGGAAAATATCCTTTAATAGCCGATAAAGACTAAAAATCAAAAGGGCTGACCAAATTACGGTCAGCCCTTTTCCTATGTCCATTTTTCAGTGCTATGATGTTTAGCTATTAAATTTGTGATAAAAACGCAAAAAACAGCTCCACTATTTTAGTGGAGCTGTTTCGTAATTTGTAAATTTGTAAAATCAGTTAGCTCTGGTAACCTTACCTGAACGCAAACAACGGGTGCAAGCATATACACGCTTTGGTGAACCGTCAACAATAGCCTTTACACGCTGTACGTTGGGCTTCCATGTTCTGTTTGATCTTCTGTGTGAGTGAGATACCTTAATACCGAACTTTACATCCTTACCGCAGAATTCACATTTTGCCATGCGTCTGCACCTCCTTAAGAAAACTAATTCTATTTCTAACTTTGTTATAATAACAGAAAATGAGAAAAAATGCAAGGGTTTTTTGAAAATTTCTCAACTTGTTTTTTGCTCTTGTAATTTTTGACGAATTATTATATAATGAGAAGTAAATATAGTTACACGATTGTTACCTAAAATTTTGAATTTCAGGAGGCTCTTATGCTCTCATTATTACTTAACGGAATCAGAAACGGAAATCTCGACTTCGGTGCCGTAATTGCCGAAATATTGGCTGTGCTTGTCATCATATTTTTAATTCTCCCGTTCCATGAATGGGCGCACGCTTTCACGGCGTCACTTCTCGGCGACAAGGCTGTAAAGGGCAGAGGCAGACTTTCACTCAATCCGCTCAGCCACATTGAACCTATCGGTGCATTGTGTATGCTCTTGTTCGGTTTTGGTTGGGCAAAGCCTGTTCCGATTGATCCGCGAAACTTTAAAAATCCAAAGGTCGGTATGGCAATCACAGCAATTATGGGACCGATTGCAAATATCGTTGCCGCATTGGCAGGACTTCTCATTTATTATCCGATTATCCTTTTTACAGGCGCATTTCCGCTTTCGACAATCGGAGATTATGTCGTACAGTTTTTGAGTTTCTACATTCAGTGCAATGTCGGACTTGCAGTGTTCAACCTTATTCCGATTCCGCCTCTTGACGGTTCAAAGGTTCTCTTTGTATTTTTGCCCGACAAGGCTGTTGAGTTTTTTTACAGATATCAGATGTATTTCTTCATCGGTCTTTTTGTTCTCCTATATGTAGGAGTTCTCAACACACCGATTAACTGGGTGAGCAATCAGATTCTCAACTTCATCAGCTGGCTTGCAAGCCTGCCGTATATGCCGTTTGTCGGTTAATTTAATCATCCGCAACAAAAATTACAACAAAGAAATTATCTATGGAAACACAACAACTTCAATATAAGCTGTCGGCATTTGAAGGACCTCTTGACCTTTTGCTGACGCTGATTTCTAAAAACAAAATAGATATTTACGACATCAGCATTTCCGAATTGCTCGACCAGTACATGGAGCAGATTAACAGGATGCAGGAAAATCAGATGGATATCGCATCGGAATTCCTGACAATGGCATCAAGGCTTGTGTATATCAAGTCGGTAATGCTTTTGCCAAAGTATGAGGAAGAGGCTGAAGAGCTCAAGAAAGAACTTTCGGGACAGCTTCTTGAATATGCGGTTTGCCGTGAAATGGCGGCAAAGCTCGGCGATATTTATGACTTTGACAGCTTTTACCGAGATGCATCTCCTGTTGAATTTGACCTGACATACAACCGTATTCATCCTAGTGAGGATATTGCAAAGGCATATGTCAGCGCAGTCGGACGAGGCAAGCGTAAGCTTCCGCCGTCAAAAGACGCTTTCTCAGGCATTGTATCACACAAAATCGTGTCGGTGAACAGTAAGATTATCCACCTTATGAGAAGACTTTGGCACGGTAAAAGGCTCGAATATCACGAAATTTTTGAGGTGTGCGAGGGCAAAAGCGACCTTGTGGCAACATTTCTTGCAACGCTGGAGCTGGTAAAGGGCAAGCGTATCAGAATTGAGGGCAGTGGTGAAAATGCCGTTGTTCATATGATTGAGGATAAAAACGCAATGCCTTTGCCGCAGGTTGGTGATGAAGATAATGAAATCATTGAAAATGAGGAGGTGCAGTAATGGCTGTTGAAAATATTCGCGGTGCGATTGAGGCGATTTTGTTCGCAAACGGTGCGTCGGTTGAATTTTCCCGAATAGCGCAGGCACTTGAAATTTCCGAAAAAAAGGTTAAGGAGCATATTTCTGCACTGATTGATGATTATGAGGCGTCAGGACGGGGCATAACTATAATATTGCTTGACAATTCCTGTCAGATGGTTTCAAAAAAGGAATTTGCTCCGCAGATTCGTACCGTTATGGATTTGAGGAGAAACACTCCGCTTTCACAGGCGGCTCTTGAAGTCCTTGCGGTTGTTGCATACAATCAGCCTGTTACAAAGGCTTTTGTCGAGCAGGTGCGCGGTGTTGACTGCAGTGGTGTAATCGGCAGCTTGACAACAAAGGGACTTGTTGAAGAAAAGGGCAGACTTGAGCTTCCCGGCAGACCGTTGCTTTACGGCACAACCGAAAACTTTTTGCGTTGCTTTAACATTTCAAGTCTTGACGAACTTCCTCCGCTTCCCGAAAGTGAAGAGGACAAGGAGTCCGAAGAAAACGGTGAAGAACAGGAGAAAATCGAAAACGGCGGAGAACAGATGGATTTGTTTTCAATACAGCCTGATGACAAACAGTAAAAATTAGGGGGAATACCCTTGCTTTGGTTATATATTTTACTCGGAATTGCTCTGTTTGTTGCGCTTGTGATGTTTATTCCGATTACTTTGCGTGCATCATATAAAGAGGACTTTTGGTGTGCAGTGTATATCGGTTTTGTAAAACTCCAACTTGTGCCGGCAAAACCCAAAAAGGAAAAGAAGAAGAAAAAAGCAAAAAAACAAACTAAGAAAACCGAACAGCCTAAAAAAGCGACAGAAAAAAAGCCGAGCCTTATAAAAAAATACGGCATTGAGTGGCTTTTAAATTTGATAAAAAAAGTTGCAGAACTTGCAGTATCTGCATTGCAGGATTTTTTCAGTCACATACTGATTAAAAAATTGTCGCTGAGTATCAGTGTTGCAGGTGACGATGCGGCTGACACGGCTATAAAATACGGCAAATACTGTGCCGTTGTTTATCCGGCAGTAGGCACAATTGTCCGTGTTGTAAAATGCAAAGGCTACGGAGTTGACATAAATCCGAATTTTTCGGAAAAAGCAGAAACTGAAATTAACTTTGACTTTGCCGCAAGAATTTTCGCATTCCGACTTATCGGTCTTGCCGTTAAGCACGGAATCAAGGGACTTAAGCTTCTTGCAGAAGTGAAAAACGAACTATAAATAACTGATGATTTATATAAATATAAAAAAGGAGAATGGCTATGGAACATCCTATCGGTAATCTGATGAATACTACAATGGAAAAAATTAAGGAAATGATTGATGTCAATACTATCATCGGCGATCCAATTACCTCGCCTGACGGTACACTCATCATTCCTGTTTCAAAGGTAAGCTACGGCTTTGCGTCAGGCGGTTCTGATTTGCCCACAAAAAAAGAAAACAAGGACTGCTTTGGCGGTGGCAGCGGTGCAGGTGTTACTATTCAGCCTGTTGCCTTTCTTACCGTTTATCAGGGCGATGTAAGGCTTGTTTCCGTTGATAGTGAAGAAGGCACAGCCGACAAGCTCGTTAATATGATTCCCGATGTTCTCAAAAAGGTAAAGGGAGTTTTCAAAAAGGATAAGAGCGAATCCGCAGACGATTTTTCCGAAATCACACAGGACGATATTGACGGCTGATTCGTAATATTGCAACACCCCTCGGCATAGATTTATGCAGGGGGTGTCCTTATGAAAAAAATAATCTCGCTTGCGGTGTGCTTTGTTATGCCGTTTGTGCTTATGGGCGCAAAAACTGAGGAGGATACTCCTCCCACAACTTCTGCACAGGCATTTGTCCTTTATTGTTCCGATAACAACACGGTTATCTGTTCCAAAAATGCAGATGAAAGGATGAAGCCTGCAAGCACTACAAAAATTATGACATCTCTCATAACGCTTGAGGAGGCGGCATCCTGTAACAGCGAAGTAACCTTCAAACAGGAAATGGTTGCCGAGGGCAGTTCGATGTATCTCAAAGTCGGCGAAAAAGTTCGACTTTCAGACCTTGCGTCAGGAATGATGATGGCGTCGGGTAATGATGCGGCGAATGCGGCGGCATATACGATTTCGGGCAGTCCCGAAAAGTTTTCACAACGAATGAATGAAAAGGCAAAGCAAATCGGTATGACGAATACCAATTTTGTAACGCCGAGCGGACTTGACGATGACAACCATTACTCAAGTGCAAAAGATATGGCTCTGCTTATGTCATATGCACTTGAAAATAACGATTTTGCAAATCTTACGGCTAAGAAGGGCGTGACCGTTGAATTTCTTGAACCGAAATCAAAGAAAACCGCATACGCAAATCATAACAGGCTTTTGTCGCTTTATCCATACTGTACAGGCGGAAAAACAGGCTATACAACGGTGGCAGGGCGGTGCCTTGTTTCCTCTGCAAAAAAAGACGGTGTAACGCTTGTGTGCGTCACTCTGAATGACCGTAACGATTGGAATGACCATATTTCTCTTTATGATTACGCTTTTGAAAAGTACAGGGGAGTTGACTGCAAGGACGCTGACTTTTGTGCCGATATTCCGTGCGTGGGCGGTGATAAGGACAGCGTAACGGTTACTGGCGAGAAGAACAGCACAATCGTTTTAAAGCGTGAGGACTGCGATAAAATCAAGAAGAAAATCTATATAGACAGCTTTTTGTACGCTCCGATTGAAAAGAACGAGTCGGTCGGCAGAATTGAATACACACTCGGCGGAAAGCTGCTTTATAAATGCAACATTGTTGCAGGCGAAAAGATTAAATCGGATAAAAAGAGTGTGTCAATATTTTCGGCAATAGGAAATCTGTTTTCGTGACAGCTTAAATATACAGAAAATTTTAATAAAAAGGAATTTACATATGGCTAAAATTGAACCTATAAGACTTCAGAAATTCATAGCGCAATGCGGTATTGCATCAAGGCGGAAAGCCGAGGAGCTTATTCTCGGCGGTCATGTCAAGGTGAACGGCAAAACCGCAATTCTCGGCGATAAGGTTCTTCCTACAGACAAGGTGTTTGTAAGAGGCAAGAGGATTGTTGTGCCGAAGGGCGGTAATTACCGATATATTATGCTCAACAAGCCCCGCGGATTCATTACCACAATGAATGATGAGCGTGGCAGAAAGTGTGTTGCACAGCTTGTTGAGAATGTCGGCGAGCGAGTTTATCCGATTGGCAGACTTGACAAAGACAGCGAGGGTATGCTCGTTTTTACAAATGACGGTGATTTTGCAAACAAGGTTATGCACCCGAAAAACAATGTTTACAAGATTTACAGAGTAACCGTTCGACCGTCAATTGACGAAGATCAGCTTGTTAAGCTTGAAACAGGTGTTGAACTTGACGGCAAGAAAACCGCTCCCGCATATGTTCGTGTAATTCACAAGGAGCAGGGCAGAGTAGTTCTTGAAATGATTCTTCACGAGGGCAAGAACCGTGAAATCAGAAGAATGTGCGAGGCTGTCGGGCTTGAAGTTGCAAGACTCAAACGCACCCAGATCGGCGGTGTAAAAATGGGTATGCTCAAACAGGGCGACTGGAGAGATTTGACCGAACAAGAGGTTAAAAAACTGCTTGCAAATCCGTTTTTAAACGGCAAACAGCTTTAATTTTCCGTTTTTGAAAAATACTTCCGAAACGGTCAATAAAACTATTTGTTAATTTGACAATAAATTTACGGTTTTTACGGAATAACTATTAAATGTGATAAAAATTGAAATAGTGCAGTGTGTTTTTCTTGTACTTTTGAAGATTATAGAGTATAATGTATTGTGTAGAAAATTAGTATGCACGCTCAGTTTTCGTGCATATTCAATACATGGTATTGGAGGATTTTAAGATGAGTATTGAAAAGATCAATCAGGCAAAGGCTGAAATTGCTGCAACATCTGCTTATAAGACAATTACAGCATTTTTTGACGCAGACAGCTTTTGTGAAATTGATGCCTTTGCAAAATCCGGTGAAGGCTTTGCCGAGGTTGTTGCAGGCTTTGGAACAGTAGAAGGTATGCCTGTTTATGCGTTTGCACAGAACAGCGACATTTGCGGCGGTGCCATGAGTAAGGCACAGGCTGCTAAGCTTAAAAAGCTTTATGACCTCGCACTCAAGACAGGCGCTCCTGTTGTAGGTTTCTATGACAGCGTAGGCGGCAGACTTAATCAGGGAACAGAACTTCTCGCAGGCTGCGGTGATGTTCTTAACGCAGCTGCTTCACTTTCAGGTGTTGTACCTCAGATCTCGGTTGTTCTTGGCACTTGCCTCGGAACAAACGCTCTTAACGCTGCAAGCGCAGACATCGTTATTATGAGCAAAGACGCACAGCTTTCACTTTGGGTAACAGGCAAGCATTCCGATGCCGCTTACAATGCTGAAAACGGTATTGCCTCAATCGTTTGTGACGATGCAGACAAGGCAATCAAGGCTGCAAAGGAACTTATCCTTTATCTTCCGTCAAATAACCTCACGATGGCTCCTCAGTCATTTGAAGAAGCTCCGGCAGAGGACGGCTGCGGTTGTGTAGTCAGCAGAACTGTTGACGGCAACAGCATTGTAAAACTCTTCAATGACTACGGCAAGGAAGCAAATGTTCGTTTTGCAAGACTTGGCGGACAGGTTGTAGGTATTGTTGTTACAAAGGGCAAGGAGCTTGGTTGCAAGTCTGCAAACAAGGTAGCAAAGTTTGTTCGTTTCTGCGACGCTTTCTCACTCCCTGTTGTAACATTCGTAAACTGCCCGGGCTTTGAGTCAATCAAGTCGGCAACAAAGGCGTCAGCCGCTTATGCTGAGGCAACAACAGTTAAGATTTCTGTTGTTACAGGCAAGGCAATCGGTTCAGGCTATGTTGCTCTTGCAGGCACAGGCGCTAATGCAGATGTTGTTTACGCACTTCCCGATGCGGTTATTTCACCTGTTAATGTTGAGGCTGCCGCATTCATTATGGCTCCCGAAGTTATGAATGTTGCTACAGATAAGCAGGCAGAAGCTGCTCAGAAGTTTGCTGACGAAAATCTTTCTGCTTACAACGCCGCTCAGAACGGCTATGTTGACGGCATTGTTGAAGAAGCTCAGCTCCGTCAGACTCTTATTTCTGCTCTTGATATGCTTTCAGGCAAGCGTGTTTCAACACTTTCAAAGAAGCATTCAACTATCTGATAAATGATTACTTGTTAAAATAAAAGGGGATACTAAAAATGAAGAATTTAAGAATTACAGTTAACGGCACAGCATATGATGTTCAGGTTGAGGAACTCGGTGGTTCTTCAGCTACCGCAGCAGCAGCTCCTGCTCCGGTAGCAGCCGCTCCGGCTCCTGCTGCAAAGCCCGCAGCTCCCGCAGGCGCTCAGGGTTCTGTAGTTGTAAAAGCTCCAATGCCCGGTACAGTTGTTAATGTTGTTGTTTCAGCAGGACAGGCTGTTAAGGCTGGAGATGACCTCGTATTCATCGAGGCTATGAAGATGGAAACTCCCGTTAAGGCTCCGCAGGACGGCACAGTTGCAACAGTTGATGTTGCAAAGGGTGAGTCAGTTGACTCAGGTAAGGTTCTCGTAACACTTAACTAATCAATAATTCGGAGAAAGGGATGCTGTAAAATGGCAAAAAAAATCAGAGTTACCGAAACTGCTCTGCGTGACGCTCATCAGTCACTCATTGCAACAAGAATGACAACAGAGGAAATGCTCCCTGTTCTTGACAAACTCGATAAAATCGGTTATTACTCACTCGAATGCTGGGGCGGCGCAACATATGACTCATGCCTCAGATTCTTAAACGAAGATCCGTGGGACAGACTCCGCACAATCAGAGAGCATTGCCCTAACACAAAGCTCCAGATGCTTTTCAGAGGACAGAATATGCTCGGTTATCGTCACTATGCCGATGACTGCGTTGAGTACCTTGTTCAGCGTTCAATCGCAAACGGTATTGACATTATCCGTATTTTTGATGCTCTTAACGACATCAAGAATCTTAAAACAGCTATCAAGGCCGCTAACAAAGAAGGCGGTCATGCGCAGGTTGCTATCAGCTACACAACAGGTCCTGTATTCACAGATGAATACTATGTTGAGTATGCTAAGAGAATTGCAGACGCAGGTGCAGATTCAATCTGTATCAAGGATATGGCTGCTCTTCTTACTCCGACAAGAACCGAAAGCCTTGTAAAGGCTATCAAAGCCGCTGTTCCGGAGCTTCCGCTTCAGCTCCACACCCACTACACATCAGGTCTTGCATCAATGTGTCTTTTAAAGGGTGTTGAGGCAGGTGCCGACGGCATTGACACAGCAATCAGCCCACTTGCTCTCGGTACATCACACGCTCCGACAGAGTCAATGGTTGCCGCTCTTTCAGGCACAGAGTTCGACACAGGTCTTGACCTTAAACAGTTCACTGACATCCGTGCTTACTTCATGACTCTCCGTGAGAAGTACATCAAATCAGGACTTCTTGATCCTAAGATGCTCGCAACAGACGCTAACGCTCTTATCTATCAGGTTCCCGGTGGTATGCTTTCCAACCTTCTTTCACAGCTCAAGCAGGCAGGCAAAGAGGACAAGCTCGACGAAGTTCTTGCAGAAGTACCCCGTGTTCGTAAGGATTCAGGTTATCCTCCGCTTGTTACTCCGACATCACAGATTGTCGGCACACAGGCTGTATTCAATGTAATCACAGGCAAGCGCTACTCAATGTGTACAAACGAGTTCAAGGGACTTGTTGCAGGTGAGTACGGTACAACTCCAATGCCGATTGATCCTGAATTCCAGAAGAAGATTATCGGTGACAAGAAGATTATCAAAGGCCGTCCTGCTGATCAGCTTGAGCCTGAGCTTGATAAGCTCCGTGGCGAGATTGAGCAGTGGATTGAACAGCCTGAGGATGTTCTTTCTTATGCACAGTTCCCGAAGGTTGCCCTTGACTTCTTTGAAAAGAGAAGAAATGCCAAGGTTGGCATCAACGGCGACAAACTTGACAAGAAAAATATGGTTCACCCTGTTTGATTTGACAACTAAAATTAACATTTATGCCACTTTCGCTATGAAAGTGGCATTTTCATTTGAGCAGAATTATACTTGCTAAATTTTTAGCAACTATATTGCATTACATATATTTTAGCGGTATAATTAAGTAAATTGAATATCTGTTGCATATACCATTATTATAGATAGAATAAATAAAAGGTGAGGAAATAAAAATGAAAAAATTTTTAACAACATTGATAGCATTTGTAATGTGCTTTTCGGTTGTAACAACTGCTTTTGCGGCTACACCTGATGAAACTTCTGATTCAGACTTGATTTCAGATATTAAACAGGCTATGTTAGATACATATTATGGTGATGAAAAACCTGATTTTATTGAAGTAAGAATATATGGTACAGCCAGTGACGGTGGTGTGTATTTCGATTTTATGGATAGTTTTACACACTGGACAGATGAAGTGGAATTCGATATAGGTGATTATACTGTTTCTTATCCGAGAGATTGTCCCGTTTTGTTATACAAGAATAATAAAGTATATACCTTGTCAGATGCCTATGAAACAGGTGTAATTGATGATGATATGCTCTATGAATTATATATATGGGGAAATCTTTGGGGTAAGATGGATGTTACCCCAAAGGGTGAAGATAGAGCTCTCCTTTCAAAAATAAAGCGTGTAATTATAAATAAATATTACAATGGCAAAGCACCTGAATATCTGAATGTCGAAATTGTTGGTTTAACGAGTGATGGCACAGTATGTTTTAGAAATATACCATTTATTAGTTTAGGTGTTATGATTGAACAAACAATTGGCAACTATACTTATAGTTATTCACATGGTTATGATGTTATGCTTTATAAGAATGGTGATGTTTACTCAATCAAAGATGCCTATGAAAGCGGAGTTATTGACGATAGTATTCTTGAAGAATTGTCAAAGATGAATTTTGGTTTGGAATCTAATAAACCGAATACAACTGTTCCTACTGAACCTACAACTTCGGTTGCAACAGTTGACGAACCTGTAACAGTACCTGATACAACTTCTGCAACTTCTGCAACAAAGCCTGTTTCAACAAGCGACACAGCAACAAAGGACACACCGAACAATTCACAGAATAACAGCGGTGCAGTTCAAACAGGACAGAACAGCGTTGCTGTAATTCTTCTTGTTGCAATGCTTGCTGGCTGTGCAGTAATTTTTGCAAAACGCAGAAATTATTTTAAATAATTCAAAACATCAACAGAATATATAAAATAAACCGTTCTCGCTTTTGTGAACGGTTTATTTATTTTAGCTTAAAAATTTGTGATAGTTTATCAAGATGTATTGCTTTTTATATCATTTAATGTTACAATTAACTTGCATAAAAATACAGCGAAAGTTTTTAATAATGCGTAGAATATTTACAAAGCGAGGGATAGATATGAAAAAGTTTTTACCTATAGCCATGGCGGCGGTAATGTCGATGTCTGCGGTTGCGGTTTCGGCTGTTTCTGCAAATGCGGTTGAACCGCTGAACACACCCGTGCAGTATGCACAGGTTGCAAGGGCAAGCTTGGCTACTCCGAAAATTTCAAAAGCCGAAAGCGTTTACGGCGGTGTAAAACTGACTTGGGGCAAGGTAAGCGGTGCGGCTAAATACAGAGTTTACTACAAGGGCCGTAAAGGTTGGACACGAATGGTTGATACAACTTCAACCTCATATATCGACAAGGATGTTTCATCGGGCAGGAATTACACCTATACTGTAAGATGTATTTCTGCTGACGGAAAGAGCTTTACAAGCGGTTATGATTCAAAGGGCAAAAGTGTAAAATATATTGCCGCCCCCGAAATTTCAAAGCTTGAAAATGTAAACGGCGGTGTGAAAATCTCTTGGGGCAAAGTAAGCGGTGCGACTAAATACAGAGTTTACTACAAGGGCAGTAAGGGCTGGACAAAAATGGTTGATACAACTTCAACCTCATATACCGACAAGGATGTTTCATCGGGCAGAAATTACACTTATACTGTAAGATGTATTACATCAGACGCAAAGAAATTTACAAGCGGTTATAACCCGACAGGCAAGTCGGTAAAGTATGTAGCCACACCGAAAATTTCAAAACTTGAGGTTACATATGACGGTGTAAAGCTGACATGGAACAAGGTCGCAGGTGCAGAAAAATACCGTGTGTACTACAAGGACAGGAACGGTTGGACAAAGCTTGGCGACACAACAGGCACGACTATGCTTGATATGAATGTTGTTTCAAAGGAATTTGATTTAAGCGTTGACGATATTTATTACACGGTTCGCTGTATCAGCAAGGATGCCAAGAGTTTTACAAGCGGATACGATTCAAAGGGTACGCCCATTGGCGATCATCAGGATTGTCCCGAAATTTACAGCATTGGTGCAGTAAACAACGGTGTTGAAATGCATTGGACGGGAGATGCGCCAAAGTTCCGTGTTTATATTAAAGAAAACGGTTCTTGGAAGAAGATAGCAGAAACTTATGAGAACTATTATGTTCACAAGGGTGCAAAGTCCGGCAGTAACACTTATACGGTAAGAGGTGTTTCAAAAGACGGTAAAAAGTTTACTACGATGTTTAACCCAACCGGTGTAACATACAGATATAAGACATCCGATAAAACAAGGGACGCTTATATCAATTATATGATGAATCATACCGATGAATGGATGCCAAGCTTGGGAAGTAATCACAATTTGTCAGGTGTTATGTTTTTGGATTTCGACTTTGACGGAGTTCCGGAGCTTGTTGCACAAAAGGCTGATTCCAAAGAGTATGGTTTCCATTCCGTTGTTTACAAATTTGAAGACGGTAAGTTAAAAAGAGTGGGAAATGTTAACGACGGTTTTTCGATATACTATAATAAAACTGCCAAAAAGTATGAGGTTCACGACCTGGATATATATTTAAATGTAGATGACGGTTACTATTGGACGGGTAATTCAATAATCACATACGACGGAGAGAATCTTTTTGCAAATATGTATTCGGCAAGAGGCGTAGGCGAAGAATCAAATAATAATATTTATTATAAATATTTTGACGGTAATGACAAAAATATTTCACGGGCAAAATATAACGAAATTAACCTTAAACAGTTTAATAATTGCGTAAATGCACATATGTTTACCGAATTTATTGCGACAGGTTATGGTGATACCAGCGTGTGGGGTGAGAAAACTACCGCTGAGAATAAGCAGTCTTTGCTTGACGCTTATAATTCTTTCTCCTATGAGAAGTATTGATTATTTAAAAATTGATAAGTTTTAACTGCAAAAGGGTTCAGCCGTAAAAAGCTGAACCCTTTTATTGCACAACAAAAAAACGGTTCAGCCAAATTGACTGAACCGTTAATTCGTACTATGTAACGCTCGGATGACAGAAATTTGAAAATATCAAACTGTCTTCACGAACTGTGTGCGAGGTATTTGCAAAAAGGGTAGCTTGAAAAAATTTAAGTTACCCCAAATTATAACTATGTTAAGCTCGGGAATAAGTAGTTGTAAATTATCACAAACTACCTACACGAACTAAGAGCGAGGTACTCGCAAAAAGGGTAGCTTGAAAATCAAGCTACCCTAAATTCGTACTATGTAATGCTCGGGTGACAGAAGTTTGAATATACCAAACTAACTTCACGAACTAAAAAACATTAGTTGTTGATGAGCTTATCTTCGTCAGACCAGCTGTAGAGCTTTCTAACTTCCTTACCGAATACTTCGGCAGGAGCTTCGGCAGCGATCTTTCTCATAGCCTTGAAGTGAACCTGTGAACCTGCATCGCTCATGTCAAGGAGGAAGTCCTTAGCAAATGTACCGTCCTGAATGTCAGAAAGAACCTTTCTCATAGCCTTCTTAGTATCCTCTGTGATGATCTTTGGACCTGTGATGTAGTCACCGTACTCAGCTGTGTTAGAGATTGAATATCTCATGCCTGCAAAACCTGACTGATAGATAAGGTCAACGATGAGCTTCATCTCATGGATACACTCAAAGTAAGCGTTTCTTGGGTCATAACCTGCATCGCAAAGTGTTTCAAAGCCTGCCTGCATAAGTGCGCAAACACCGCCGCAAAGAACAGCCTGCTCACCGAAGAGGTCTGTTTCTGTTTCTGTTCTGAATGTTGTTTCAAGAACGCCTGCTCTTGCACCGCCGATACCGAGTGCATATGCAAGTGCGAGATCCTTAGCCTGACCTGTAGCGTCCTGCTCAACAGCAACGAGGCAAGGTACACCCTTACCAACCTGATACTCTGAACGAACTGTGTGACCCGGTCCCTTAGGAGCTACCATTGTAACATCAACATCCTTTGGAGGCTTGATGCAACCGAAGTGAATGTTAAAGCCGTGAGCGAACATAAGCATATTGCCTGCTTCGAGGTTTGGCTCGATGTCGTTCTTGTAAAGAGCTGCCTGCTTTTCATCGTTGATAAGAATCATGATGATGTCAGCCTGCTTTGCAGCCTCTGCCGATGTATATACCTTAAAGCCCTGTGCCTCAGCCTTTGCCCAGCTCTTGCTGCCTTTGTAAAGACCGATGATGACATCGCAACCTGAATCCCTGAGGTTGAGAGCGTGTGCATGACCCTGGCTGCCGTAACCGATAATAGCAATTTTCTTACCCTTGAGAAGGTCAAGGTTGCAATCTGACTGATAGTAGATTGGTGCTGTCATGTTTTTTGTGTAGTCTTTCATATTAAAGTCCTCCTTACCGCAAACGCGGCATATAAATTAGAATATATGCTAACTGTAAGATTAAACGGAAACCGAAGCTGTGCCTCTGTCAATGGCAACAGTGCCTGTTCTTACAATCTCACGGATACCATAAGGCTTGAGTAAGTCAACAAGCGTGTTGATGCGGCTTGCACATTCGCAGTACTCAACGGTAACTGACGAAGGGGATACATCAACGATTTTCGCCTGCATAATTTCAACCGTTTTGACAATTTCGGCTCTTTTTGAGGCGGCGCAGTGAACCTTGATTAAAACAAGCTCACGGCTGATAAATTCGCCCTCGTTAAGCCTTTTTACCTTAATAACGGGAATGAGCTTGTTGAGCTGTTTTTCAAGCTGTTCAACAATGTACTCGTCACCGTTTGCAACGATTGTGATTCGGGAAACCGACGGGTCCTGAGTAACACCTACTGCGAGTGAGTCGATGTTAAAACCTCGGCGAGAGAAAAGTCCCGAAATTTTTGAAAGAACGCCCGCCTGATTTTCAACAAGTATTGATAATGTATACTGCATTTTATCACCTCATTAAATTGACGGAGTGTCGGGGTGAACATCGCAAACAAGAATGAACGGTTTTTCCGAATCAACAATACCCTTGATGATGTTTTCGGCTTCCTCGTTTGAATGAGCCTCTGCATGGTCAATGCCGTAAGCATCGGCAATCTTCAAAAAGTCGGGATCACCGTTGAGAATTGTTGCGGAGTGTCTGCCGCCGTAGTGCTTGTCCTGAAGTTCACGAACCATTCCGAGTCGTGCGTTTTTCATAATGATGATTTTAATTCCGAGCTGATTGCCTGCAATAGTTGCAAGCTCATTAAGCCCCATCTGAAAACTGCCGTCACCGCAGATTACAATAACATCACGGTCGGGTCTTGCAAACTTTGCACCGATTGCGGCGGGAATTGAGTAACCCATTGTACCCATACCGCCTGTTGTGAGGAATCTGCCCTCACGAATACGGAAGTTGTTTGCACACCAGATTTGATTTTGTCCTACATCGGCAACGAGAATTGCCTTTGAGCGGAACATTGCACTGAGATGACCGACAAGTGTTCTCGGCTCAACAAAGCCGTCAAATACGGGAGGCTCACGGTAAAGGTCTTTTTTCCAGTTCTTTACGGTTTCGCTCCACATTGTTGTAACCTTGTAATCGCCGATGCTGTCAATCAGCATATTGATGACATTTTTCATATCGCCTACAATCGGAATTTCTGTTTTAACATTCTTACCGATTTCAGCAGGGTCAATGTCAATGTGAATTACCTTTGTGTTTTCACTCATCTGGTCGGGAGCCGCAACAGCTCTGTCACCGAGTCTTGCACCGCATACGATTACAAGGTCGGCTTCGTGAAGAGCACGGTTGGCAACAGCCTTGCCGTGAGTGCCGAGCATTCCGAGATAAAGCTCATGCTCGCTGGGCATAACACCGATGCCCATCATAGTTGAAATAACGGGGATACCCGTAGTTTCTGCAAATTTTTGAAGTTTAAGCTTGATACCCGAACTCAGCACGCCGCCGCCTGATACGATAACAGGGCGCTTGCTTGCGTTGATGGCCTCAACAGCCTTTTTAACCTGAATTGCGTGTCCCTTAGTGTTCGGCTTGTAACCGATAATGTTAACGCTTTCGGGATATTCAAAACTTTCAATTTCATTTTCCTGAATATCAACGGGAATGTCGATAAGTACAGGACCGGGTCTGCCGGTTGAGGCAATATGAAAAGCCTCTTTGAAAACTCTCGGAAGGTCTTCTGTTTTGCTGACGAGAAAACTGTGCTTTACAAACGGTTCACAAGCTCCAGTGATGTCAGCTTCCTGAAAGACATCTCTGCCGAGAAGGTCGGAACGAACCTGACCTGTAATGGCAACAATCGGAATAGAGTCCGTATAGGCGGTTGCAATGCCTGTGATGAGGTTGGTTGCACCGGGACCGGAAGTTGCCACGCAAACACCGGGACGATTACTGCATCTTGCATAGCCGCTTGCCGCATGAGCAGCGTTCTGTTCCTGACGAACAAGAATGTGGGTAATGCTCGAATCGTAAACTTTATCGTAAAATGGGCAGATAGCCGCACCGGGATAACCAAAGACTATGTCAACGCCCTCGGCTTCCAAACATTTTACCATAATTTCAGCACCGCTGATCATTATGTTTTGTCCCTCCTATCCTTTTTATTGTGAGCAAAAGGTGTTTTGTAACATTAAATATACCTTTTTACTTTACCGCTAATTATACAATAAATACCTTAAAAAGTAAAGAGCAGTATTGCCCATAAATTAAATTTTTTGCAGGATTTTAAATTATTCTGTCATCGCCTGAAAAAGATATAATAAATGATTAACAACAAAAGCAAAATGTTGACCAAAAAAGTATCTGTATAAGAGTAATAACAAGAAAATTCCCGAACAGTTTTACCTGCTCGGGAACAGTAATGATTGTTGAGAAAATCAATATTTCTTTTTGAGGAGTCTTGCGGCTATGAGGACGCAGACTACGCTGACGCCTGTGTCGGCGATAACGGACATCCAGATTTGTGCAAGACCGAATGCGGCGAGGATGATTACAAGAGCCTTGATTGAGAGGGCAAAGATGATGTTGCCCTTGACGGTGTTGATAACACTTCTTGCAATTTTAATTGCCTTTGGAAGCTGTTTGAGTGTGCCTGATGCGAGAACTGCGTCTGACGCTTCAATAGCGGCTTCACTGCCGAACCCCATTGCGATACCGCAGTCGCTTGCCGAAAGAACAGGGGCATCATTGATGCCGTCGCCCACAAAGCAAGCACCCTTGGATTTTGATTTCAAGCCCTTGAAAAGTTCAAGCTTTTGAGCAGGGAGAAGTTCTGCGTGACATTCGGAAAGTCCGAGTTCATTTTTAACATTTTCGGCAGGCTGTTGTCTGTCGCCTGTGAGCATTACCGTGTTCTTGACACCGAGCGTTTTAAGTTGCGAGATAACCTCTTTTGCCTCAGGTCTTACTGTGTCGCTGACATTGAGCGAACCGATAAGCTGACCGTCATAAATTACGAAAACAGAATCGTCTTTATTTGCAATCTTCTTCTGTTCGTCCGAAAGAATCTTTGAACCGCCGCACTGAATAGTTTTGCCATTATAAACTGCGCTTGTTCCGTGACCGGCACTTTCGCTGTAGTCGGAAAGCTCGGGAAGTTCAAGACCGTTTGCCTTTTCTCTGATTGCGGAGGCAATCGGATGAGCGGAATATTTTTCGCTTGCAGCGGCAAGAGCAAGAACTTCGTCGGCACTGTATGAACCGACAGTATTAACCTTGTTTACGCTGAGCTTGCCGCTTGTGAGTGTGCCTGTTTTATCGAATACGAATGTATCTGCTTTTGCAAGAGCCTCAATATATTTTCCGCCCTTGATGAGTACACCGACTTCGGATGCCGCACCGATACCCGAATAGTAGGAGAGAGGTACGGAAATAACAATAGCACACGGACATGACGCTACAAGACAAACAAGCGCACGGTATAGCCATTCGCTGAATGCTCCGAGTCCGCAAAGCGGAGGAATTACTGCGATTGCAACTGCAATGAGTACAACAACCGGTGTGTAAACAGAGGCAAATCTTGAAATAAGCTTTTCGCTGTTGCCCTTTTGAGCGGCGGCATCTTCAACAAGCTGAAGAATTCTTGTTGCGGTACTGTCGCCGAAATGCTTTGTGGTTTTGACGGTAATAAGGTTACTGCCGTTGATTGCGCCGCTAAGTACCTCACTGCCCTCGCCTGCATCAACAGGAAGGCTTTCGCCTGTGAGAGCCGATGTGTCGAGAGTCGTTTTACCTTTAATAATAATGCCGTCAAGCGGAACTCTTTCGTATGGCTTGACTTCAATGATACTTCCGATTTCAACGCTTTCGGCAGGAACAATCTGT
>CAJMRT010000034.1 GCA_905215855.1 uncultured bacterium | reverse complement strand
CTTTTAGTCTTCTTCTTTTAGTATTATTAGTCCGTAAATGGCGAGGGGGACGGGTATAAAATTTACAGGGGTCAGATACAAATTTTTAGGGGGAGGGCTGGAGTATCTTTCGTAGGGGGGTGAAAAATATAACACCCTGTTGACCGACAGGACAATAGTTTGCATTACATTAGTGACTGACAGGTAAATAGTTCGCATAGCATTAGTGACTGACAGGACACTACAACGATTAAAGTCAAAATTAAGCAAAGGACGCTATAAGATTTTCTCTGCCAAAGCCCTCGTCAAAAAAGTCGGGATTTACCGAATACACATACGGTGCAGACTGAATTTTGCCGAATTTTCCCATAGAAAAACCGCCCGCCTTTGAAATGATGTTTCTCTCGCACAGCTCATAGATGCTCTTTCTTGCCGTTGTTTCCGAAATGGAACAGGCTTCTGCGATTTTACGCATTGACGGATAGCAGGTGTTCGACTTGTCACAGCACCTCATAATGTAGCAAAGCACGGCAAATTGTACAGGCTTAAGTTGGAGGTCAAAGACCTCGTTCGGAATCATAAAGAAATTTGTCATAAAAAATCGCCTCCACTTAAGAGCCTTAAAAAGAGAAAAATGCATATTTTAATACATTTTTTTAAAAATATTTTCAAAAAATTTTTTTGGAATAAAGAGTCGTTTTGTCATACTCTTGTCACGGTCGGTATGGTATGATGTGTTTGCAGTCAAAGGTACTGCACTGAAAACAACAGCAAGTACCGGTTTTGATTTTGGTTTGTTCATAAAAAAACAAGGGGATTACCGATTTTGGCAGTCCCCTTGTCAATTGTGGAATATTTATTTGTCAGTTATCAGCCTTTTACAAGATGATATTTTCTTGTGTTCTTAACGATGAATGTAACAGAGATTGCAACGGCACAAAGCTCGGCAACAGGCAATGCTGCCCACACACCGTTTATGCCCATAAACATCGGCAAAATCAACATTGCGGCACATTCAAACAAAAGCGTTCTTGCAACCGAAATCACGGCTGAAATCTTGCCGTTGTTGAGTGCGGTAAAAAGTCCCGATGCAAAAATATTCGTTCCGCACAACAGATAATTGATTGCAAAAATTCTGAATCCGCCGAGTGCAATCTGCTGAAGCTCCTCATCACCCGCCGAGAAAATTCTTACAAGCGGTTCTGCAAAAATTTCAGATGCCGCAATCATTGCGAGTGAAATTATCAGCGTTATTTTTATACATAGCCTAAACAGCTTTTGCAGCTTTTCGTGATTTTGTGCGCCGTAGTTAAAGCTGATAATCGGTGAAACTCCCGAAGTAAACCCGAACGAAACCGCCGTAAAAATAAAATGAATGTACAAAATCGCACTTATCGCCGCAACACCCTTTGCACCCGCAAAGTGCATCATCTGAACATTGAATAACGCTGTTGTCACGGCTGTTGAAAGGTTCGTCACCGCCTCGGAAGAGCCGTTCGCCATTGCAAAGAGAATTTCTTTTACTTTAAATTCAGGCTTGCCAAAGTGCAAAGTCTGCTTTTTGTTGAAAAAGAGCAGCAGCGGAATTGCACCCACAGCCATACCGATGATTGTACCGAGTCCCGCACCGATTATTCCAAAGTTCCAAACCGCCATAAAAAGAATGTCCAGCACAATATTTGTACAACCCGACAGTATCGAGAAAACAAGCATAATATGCGGTTTGTCGGCTGTTACAAGGTACGATTGATTGAGCATCTGCCAGCACATTACAAAGCCGTAGGGAATCATAACGCTGCCGTAATCAATGCAATATGGGAGAATCTTTTCGTTTGAGCCGAACATCATATACATAGGTTCGGCAAAAATCGTGAACAGTACCGCAATGATAATTGAAATGACCGTTGCCGTGATTGCAACTCCTGACATAAGACGGTTTGCCTCTTCCTGTTTGCCCTCACCCATTTTCTTCGCTATTATTGCATTTGAGCCTGTTGAAAACATTAACCCCACAGCCATAAATACGAGCGTGAACGGATATACAATGTTGATTGCCGACAATGCGTCACTTCCAACGCAGTTCGCAACCACAACTCCGTCAACAACCGTGTAAAGCGACATAAAAACCATCATAAGCACGGTCGGAAGAGTGAATTTCAAAATCGTTCCCGCCTTAATAGGCTTTGCATAAATTGATGTTGCCATAAAATCTCCTTACCCTCAAATTTTAATTTTCATAAACCATTCAGACGATTGTATCATAACTTTGTCGCAATTACAACCGATTTGTCTTTTTTTTAAAAATATGCTATCATATACAGACTTAAAAGCAGAAAAAGGGGCGGTTTTATGTTCAAGGGTGCAGTTTTTGATATGGACGGTCTTATGATTGACAGCGAAAGGCTTGTGTATTCAATTTGGCAGGAAATGCTTGATGAGGACGGCAGAGAGTTCAATCTTGACATTTTCAAGAAGTCAATCGGACTTCGCAGTGAGGATTCCTACGAATATTACAAGTCGGTTTACGGAGATGATTTTGACTATCCTGCCTACAAGGCGGAGTCGAGAATCCGCTATTTTAAGCGTATCGAAAAGAACGGTGTGCCTGTAAAAAAAGGCTTGTACGAAATTTTTGATTATTTAAAATCGGCAGGCTGTAAGATTTCGCTTGCAACTTCAACCTCGTCACAAACGGCTCTTGAGCTTATGAAGAAAATCAATCTCTACGATAAATTTGACGCATTTGTCTGCGGTGATGATGTTAAAAACGGCAAGCCCGATCCCGAGGTTTTTTTGATTGCCGCAAAGAAGCTCGGTCTTGACCCCAAAGACTGCGTTGCGTTCGAGGACAGCATAAACGGCATAAAATCCGCACATGCCGCAGGTATGACCACGGTTATGGTTCCCGATTTGTTAGACCCGACAGATGAAATTAAACCGATGATAGATTTTTTGTGTACGGATTTAAGCGAAGCGATAGAGCAGATTTCAAATTGAAAATTACGGCGAGCCGCCGTTCCCAATTCGTGCAGACAGTTTGTGAATGTCAAAAAACAAATTATGCCCGAGCGTAGCATTGCAACCGTTTGTATAACCAAAACCTTTGTTGTCGATTTTTAAAAAGTCAACAACAAAGTACCTTGACAGGAACAAGTAAACATAAAAACTTTTTTGTAAAAAACGAAACAAAAATGTATATCTCACTTTGAATTTCTTGTGTAAAACACTTTACAAATCGGTGCTTTAGTGGTAAAATTTAAGATGATACAAAGTATCTATACCGTTTGTTGATTTACGGTATATCATTAACAGGTATCGAAAATTTATGCGGCATCATTTCCTTTGCCGCTTTGATTAAAAAGGAGGACGATTCCATTGGCAAGAAAAATGAAAACTATGGATGGTAACAGCGCAGTAGCTCATGTATCTTATGCGTTTACTGATGTTGCGGCTATCTATCCTATTACACCTTCTTCCGTAATGGCTGACCTTACCGACAAGTTCTCGGCACAGGGTGCAAAGAACCTTTTCGGCAGACAGGTTCAGGTAACGGAAATGCAGTCAGAGGGCGGCGCATCGGGTGCTGTTCACGGCTCACTCGCAGCAGGTGCTTTGACCACAACTTACACAGCATCACAGGGCCTGCTCCTTATGATTCCGAATATGTACAAGATGGCAGGCGAGCTCCTTCCGGGCGTTATTCATGTATCAGCCCGTGCGCTCACAAGCCACGCACTTTCTATTTTTGGTGACCACTCAGATATCTACGCTTGCCGTCAGACAGGTTATGCTATGCTTTGTTCAAACAATCCTCAGGAATGTATGGACCTTGCCGCTGTTGCTCACCTTGCAGCTATTGAAGGCAGAGTTCCTTTCCTTCATTTCTTTGACGGTTTCAGAACTTCTCACGAAATTCAGAAGATTGAGGAGTGGGATTACGCAGACCTCGCCGATATGCTTAACTGGGATGCAGTTGAGGCTTTCCGTCGTCGTGCTCTTAACCCTGAGCATCCTGTAACAAGAGGTACTGCTCAGAACGACGATATCTTCTTCCAGGCAAGAGAAGCCTGCAACAAGTATTATGACGCAGTTCCCGAAGTTGTTGTTAAGTACATGGACAAGGTTAATGCTAAAATCGGCACTGACTACAAGCCATTCAACTACTACGGTGCAGAGGACGCAGAGCATGTTATCGTTGCTATGGGTTCTGTTTGTGACTGTACGGAAGAAGTTGTTGATTACCTCAATGCCGCAGGCGAAAAGGTCGGTCTTCTTAAAGTTCACCTCTACAGACCTTTCGTTGCAGACTATATGCTCAGAGAGCTTCCTAAGACTGTTAAGACAATCTCTGTTCTTGACAGAACAAAGGAACCGGGTTCAATCGGCGAACCTCTTTATCTTGATGTTCTCGCCGCTATCAACGGTTCAGACTTTGCAGGTGTAAAGGTTTACACAGGCAGATACGGTCTTGGCTCAAAGGATACAACACCGGGCGACATTATCGCTGTTTACAGAAATGCTGAAAGCGAAACACCTAAGAGAAGATTTACAATCGGCATTGTTGATGATGTTACAAACCTCTCACTTCCGATTGTTGAAAATCCCGATACAACTCCGAAGGGTACACACAGCTGTAAGTTCTGGGGTCTTGGTGCTGACGGTACTGTCGGTGCTAACAAGAACTCAATCAAGATTATCGGCGATAACACCGATATGTATGCTCAGGGCTACTTTGCATATGACTCAAAGAAGTCGGGCGGTCTTACAGTTTCTCACCTTCGTTTCGGTAAAACTCCTATTAAGTCAACATACTACATTTCAAAGGCAGACTTTGTTGCCTGTCACAATCCGTCTTATGTTGACAAGTACGATATTGTTGATGACCTTAAAGAAGGCGGTTCATTCCTTCTTAACTGCCCATGGGATACAGAAGAGCTTTCCGAGCGTCTCCCGGGTAAGATGAAGAAGATTCTCGCTGAAAGACACATCAACTTCTACACAATTGACGGTATCAAGATCGGTAAGGAAATCGGTCTGGGCGGTCGTATCAACACAGTTCTTCAGTCAGCATTCTTCAAGATTGCAGATATCATTCCTGCCGACAAGGCTAAGGAGCTTATGAAGGCTGCCGCTAAGAAGTCATACATGAAGAAGGGTCAGGCTATCGTAGATATGAACTACGCCGCTATCGACCGTGGTATGGAAGACCTCAAGAAGGTTGAAATTCCTGCTGATTGGGCTAACGCTGTTGATAACTCAGTTGCCGACAAGGCAGAGGGTAACGGTGCTCTCGTTGAGTATGTAAACGAAATCCTCAAGCCTGTAAACGCATATAAGGGTAACAAGCTCCCTGTTTCAACATTTATGGATCATGTTGACGGTACTGCTCCTAACGGTTCTGCCGCTTATGAAAAGAGAGGTATCGCAGTTGATGTTCCCGAATGGAATCCTGAAAACTGTATTCAGTGTAACAGATGTGCAATCGTATGTCCTCACGCTGTAATCCGTCCTGTTGCCATGACAGCCGATGAGCTTGCAAAAGCTCCCGAAGGCACAAAGAGCCTCCCGATGATGGGACTCAAGGACCTCAACTTTGTAATGACAGTTTCAACACTCGACTGTACGGGTTGCGGCGCTTGTGCTCAGGTTTGTCCGGGTAAGAAGGGCGCTAAGGCTCTCACAATGCAGTCAATCGACTCACAGCGTCCTAAGCAGGCAGTATTTGACTACGCTCTCACACTTGAAGATAAGCCTGAAGTTCACGAGAAGTTCAAGTTCACTACAGTTAAGGGCAGTCAGTTCAAACAGCCGTTGCTTGAATTCTCAGGCGCTTGCGCAGGCTGCGGTGAAACACCGTATGCAAAGCTTGTTACACAGCTTTTCGGTGACAGAATGTTTATCGCTAACGCAACAGGCTGTTCATCAATTTGGGGTGCATCTGCTCCTGCAACACCTTATACAAAGAATAAGAAGGGTTACGGTCCTGCTTGGCAGAACTCACTCTTTGAAGATAACGCAGAGTTTGGTCTTGGTATGGCTCTCGGTCAGAAGGCTATCCGCAACAGACTTATTGAGTATGTTGAGGGTATTCAGAAGGATACAGACAGCGCTGACCTCAAGACAGCTTGCCAAAACTATCTCGACACTGTAACAGATTCAACTTCAAGCCGTCCTGCAACAGACGCTCTTATCGCTGAACTCGAAAAGAACACAGAGGATGCAAAGGTTGGCGAGCTTGTTAAGAAAACACTCGTTGACAAGGACGAACTTGCTAAGAAGTCAATGTGGATCTTCGGCGGTGACGGCTGGGCTTACGATATCGGTTTCGGCGGTCTCGACCATGTAATCGCATCAGGCGAAAATGTTAATATCCTTGTATTCGATACTGAGGTTTATTCTAACACAGGCGGTCAGGCTTCAAAGGCTACTCCTGTAGGTTCGGTTGCACAGTTTGCCGCCGCAGGTAAGGCTGTTAAGAAGAAAGACCTCGCCGCTATTGCAATGAGCTACGGCTATGTTTATGTTGCACAGTGCGCTATGGGTGCTGACAACAATCAGGTTCTCAAGGCTATGGTTGAGGCTGAAAGCTACAACGGTCCGTCACTCGTAATCTGCTATGCTCCTTGTATCAACCACGGTATCAAGGGCGGTATGGGCATCGCTCAGCTCGAAGAGAAAAAGGCTGTTGAGGCTGGTTACTGGAACATCTTCCGTTACGATCCTCGTCTTGCAGACGAAGGCAAGAATCCGTTCATGCTTGACGGTAAAGCTCCTTCTGCATCATATCGTGACTTCATCATGGGCGAAGTTCGTTACAACTCACTCACTCGCTCATTCCCCGAAAGAGCAGAAAAACTCTTTGAAAAGGCTGAAAAGGTTGCTGCTGATAAGTATGCTCACCTTGAAAAGCTTGCAAGCCTTCCCGATGCCGAATAATTTTGGCTAAAGCTTGTACAAAGTGAAAAGTAAATAAATAAAAAATTCTCCCGAATATGGCACTTGCCGTGTTCGGGAGATTCTTTTTTAATTTTCAATTTAAAAGCTTCGCTTGTAGAACGGCGGTACACCGTGTTTATTGCACCGTTACCGTAATCGTTACGCTTGATGTTCTTTTAAGCACATCGGTGACTGAATATGTTACCTTGTACTTGCCTTTGCGGGTGGTTACAACATTGCCGACAACCTTAATTTCTGACGAAATGTCGTTGCCGCAGGTGTCAACGGCTGTTACTCCTGCAAGGGCGTAAAATTCGCCGCCTGTCTTGATTGTGCAGTCATTTGCACCGCTGATTGTCGGAGTCGCTGTTGCATACGGACACTTTTTACTGCTGTCAGTCGGATCCCATTTGTTGGTGAAATCCGTAATTTTTATCGTGTCAGGCTTTCCGAGAGGTCCCGCCGTTTCGACATCGTCATAAATATTGACCGCCGTGCCTGTGGGGCAGTTGTCATAAATCCACTTTGCGTCCGAAACCGCAAGCCTTACGCAGCCCTGTGATGCCTGTTCGCCGAGTTTGTTGAACTCCTCAACCTCTAAATCCTGTTCGTTCAAAGTGTAGTAGGGAACAGAGTGAAAGAGGTAATCGCCCGAAATTCCGCTGATGTATCTGCCGAAAACATCGCCCACAAGGAACAGCCATTCGGTCTTGATTCCGATTGTGTAATTGCCTGTGATTGTTGCGTTGTTCAAACCCGTCGAGCAAACCATCGCTCTGACCGGGACTGTGTACTTGCCCTTTTCATCGTATGTGTAGACCGTCACGCAGTTTGCTGTGCGGTTCACCTTGATTGCATACAGATTTTTCGCCTTGTTACGCCTGTTGTTTTCAAGCTTGTCAAGATTTGCCGTTATGCAGGTAGAGTAGCTGTTCTGCTTTTTTGCGGTTGACTTCGTAACGGTTATCTGAAATTCGGATTTGGACTTGTCCTTTGAAATTGCCGAAACAAGTGCCGTGCCTTCTTTCAATGCGTCAACTCTTCCGCCGTCATCAACAGTCACGATTTTGCTGTCGGAAGATGTCCATTTTACCACAGATTTTGCTTTTTTCGCCGAAAGCTGAACAATCTCAGTTTCGCCAACCTTTAATGTAAGCGAGTTTCCCGTACTTGGTGATGCAGGATTTTCCGTTGCGGCTGAATCTGCCGTCTGCGTTTTTGGTTGTGATTGAGAATCATTTCTGATTATACCTGTTGTGCCGCATAAAATGCAGGTTGCAATAAGTACAACACAAAGGGAAAAAAGGAAAATCTTCTTTTTCATATATTACCTATCCTTATGCTTTTTACAAGAAATGGTTACAAAATTTTAACCTTTTACTTATTATAACTTTTTTCACGCAATCTTGCAAGTCCTATTTTAAATTGGCGAAAAATGTGGTAAAATGTCAGTCGGAAAATGTTTTTGCAATTTTCAAACTAACGATTAAAACAATTTATGGTGATAATTATGGCACATCCGATTAAGCATTTCAGAACAATAACCCTACACAGGCACAAGGTAATTGCCAACTGCGCAAGGGCAGGAATCCTCTGGCAGGGGTTAAGACACGATTTGTCAAAGTATTCGCCCACGGAGTTCATTCCGGGTGCAAGGTATTTTCAGGGCACGAGAAGTCCCAACGAAAAGGAAAGAGAGCTGTACGGCTATTCGCAGGCTTGGATGCACCACAAGGGCAGAAATCGTCACCATTACGAGTACTGGAACGATTACAACCCGAAGTCAAAGCAGATTGAAAATGTTGAAATGCCCGTAAAATATGTTATCGAAATGTTCTGTGACCGAGTTGCCGCAAGCAAAATCTACAACGGCAAAAATTACACGGACGGCGCACCGTTTACATATTTTTGCAGAATCCGAGGCAAACACCGTATGCACCCCAATACCGAGGCTTTGCTTGAAAAATTATTGGTTATGCTGAGAGATGAGGGTGAAGAAAAAACCTTTGCATATATAAGAAGTATGAAAAAGTAATTGTTTGTGCGAATCCTCCCGTCTGAAATATAGTCGCAATGCTACCTCTACAGAATTGCACAAACAAAAAAACTGTCTACACGAATAGGGTACGGCGGCTCGCCGTAAGGAGTGATAATATGAAAACTGACAAAGTTATAACTGCTATGATTGAATATTTTGGAAGTGACAAGAAAAGAATTCACCATTTTCTCAAGGTTTATTCATTTGCAAAGACAATCGGCGAAAGCGAAAATCTCTCCGCCGACGAACAGGAGCTTCTTGAAATCTCGGCAATTGTTCACGACATCGGCATAAAGGTCAGCGAAGAAAAGTATAATTCGTCTGCAGGAAAGTATCAGGAACTTGAAGGACCCCGTGAGGCTGAAAAGTTGCTTGCTGCTCTCGGCTACGAAAAAACATTTATTGACAAGGTTTGTTACCTTGTGGGACACCACCACACCTATGAAAATATTGATTCTCTGCCATACAGAATTTTGGTTGAAGCCGACTTTCTGGTAAACCTTTATGAGGACAATTCAAGCCGCCGTGCCGCAGAGCAGGCATATGAGAAAATTTTCCGTACAAAATCGGGAAAAAATCTGCTGAAAATAATGTTTTTAACCCCCTAAAACTGTACTCATTCACCATAGTGTTTTAAGCGCGAAAAAGTGGTGTAAAAAGTGGGTTAAAACGCTTGACAATGCCCTTAAAAAGTGTTATTTTAATGGTGTTGGTTATATGATTATAAAAGTGAATAAATGACAGAATACAAGGATGTATGACGATTTTTTCAAGGAGCTGACCTTACCGGGCGTCTGCTTGGAATTGAGTCGGCATTTTTTTGTGTCATATACAAAATTCAGTATTAATTATCATTATCGGAGGTTTTACAGTAATGAGAGAAGAATGGACAAATTTTGCAGGTGGCAAATGGGAGTCCGACATTGATGTCAGAGACTTCATTCAGAGAAACTACACACCTTATGACGGCGACCAGTCTTTCCTTGAAGGTCCTACAGAAGCAACAGACAAGCTTTGGGGCGAGCTTAAGGAACTCCAGAAGGAAGAAAGAGCCAAGGGCGGCGTTCTTGATATGGAAACTGAGGTTGTAAGCGGCATCACAGCTTACGGCGCTGCATATCTTGATAAAGACCTTGAAAAGGTTGTAGGTCTTCAGACAGACAAGCCTCTCAAGCGTGCATTTATGCCTTACGGCGGTATTAAAATGGCTGAGCAGTCATGCCAGATGTATGGCTACACTCCAAGCCCAAAACTCCACGAAATCTTTACAAAATATCACAAGACTCACAACCAGGGTGTATTCGATATCTACACTCCCGAGATGAAGCTTGCTCGTCACAACAAGATTCTTACAGGTCTTCCTGACACATACGGCAGAGGCAGAATCGTCGGTGACTACAGAAGAGTTGCTCTTTACGGTATTGACCGTCTTATCGAAGGCAAGAAAGAGGACTTTGCAGAAACAAACCGTCAGGGCATGAGAAGAGGCGACTTCCAGCTTCGTGAAGAAATCGCTGATCAGATTCGTGCTCTTAACGATATGAAGGAAATGGCACTTTCTTACGGCTTTGATATTTCACAGCCTGCTAAGAATGCCGCAGAAGCAGTTCAGTGGCTCTACTTCGGCTACCTTGCTGCCATCAAGACTCAGAACGGCGCTGCAATGAGCGTTGGCCGTGTATCAACATTCCTCGACATCTATATCGAGCGTGACCTTGAGAACGGTACACTTACAGAATCACAGGCTCAGGAACTTGTTGACCACTTTGTTATGAAGTGCCGTATGGTTAAGTTTGCAAGAATTGAGTCTTACAACCAGCTCTTCTCGGGCGACCCTGTATGGGCTACACTCGAAGTTGCAGGTCTTGGTATGGACGGCCGTTCAATGGTTACAAAAAACGACTACCGTTTCCTCCACACACTTGAGAATATGGGACCTTCACCTGAGCCAAACCTCACAGTTCTTTATTCTTCAAGACTTCCTGAGAACTTCAAGAAGTATGCTGCTTATATTTCAGTTGCAACAAGCTCAATTCAGTACGAGAACGATGATGTAATGCGTCCTGTATGGGGCGATGATTACTCAATCTGCTGCTGCGTATCCGCAACACAGACAGGTAAGGAAATCCAGTTCTTCGGCGCAAGAGCTAACCTTGCTAAGTGCCTTCTCTACGCTATCAACGGCGGTGTTGATGAAAAGACAAAGATGCAGGTTGGTCCTGAATATACACCTATCACATCAGAGTACCTTGATTATGACGAAGTTGTCAAGAAGTATGACACAATGATGGATTGGCTTGCTCACCTCTATGTAGGCACACTTAATATGATTCACTATATGCACGATAAGTACTACTATGAGGCAGCAGAAATGGCTCTTATTGATACAGATGTAAGAAGAACATTTGCAACAGGTATTGCAGGCTTCTCACATGTTGTTGACTCACTCAGCGCTATTAAGTACGCTAAGGTTAAGGTTATCCGTGACGAGGACGGCATCGCTGTTGACTTTGAAACAGAGGGCGACTTCCCAAGATACGGTAACAATGACGAGAGAGCAGATAAGATTGCCGTTGATCTTCTTAAGACATTTATGGCTAAGCTTAAGTATTGCCACACATACAGAGATTCAGAGCCTACAACTTCTATCCTTACAATCACATCAAATGTTGTATACGGTAAGGCTACAGGTTCACTTCCTGACGGCAGAAAAGCAGGCGAGCCACTTTCACCTGGTGCTAACCCAAGTTACGGTGCAGAGAAGAGCGGTCTTCTTGCTTCACTTAACTCTGTTGCTAAGCTTCCTTATGAGTATGCACTTGACGGTATTTCAAATACTCAGACAATCAACCCGGGTGCTCTCGGACACAACGATGACGAGCGTGTTGACAACCTCGTAAATGTTATGGACGGCTACTTTGATCAGGGCGCACACCACCTCAATGTAAATGTATTCGGTACAGAAAAGCTCATTGACGCTATGGAGCATCCTGAGAAGGAAGAGTACGCTAACTTCACAATCCGTGTATCGGGTTATGCTGTTAAGTTCATCGACCTTACAAGAGAGCAGCAGCTGGATGTTATTGCCAGAACCTGCCACGACAGAATGTAATGTCGGATAGCACTGTTAAAGGCTATATCCACTCAATAGAAACTTTTGGCTCTGTTGACGGTCCGGGTGTTCGATTCGTAATTTTTGTGAGCGGATGTGCAATGCGTTGCCAGTTCTGCCACAATCCCGACACTTGGAAGCACGATGAAAACACCGTGCAGTACACCGCTGACGAGCTGCTTGATAAAGCTCTTGCATACCGCCCCTATTGGAAAAATAAGGGCGGTATCACAGTAAGCGGCGGTGAGCCTCTTTTGCAGATTGACTTTATGCTCGATTTGTTTAAAAAGGCGAAGAAGAAAGGTATCAATACCTGTATTGACACAAGCGCCAATCCGTTTACAACAGAAGAGCCGTACTATTCAAAGTGGAAAGAGCTAATGGAATATACGGATTTGCTGTTGCTTGATATAAAGCATATCGACAACGAACAGCACAAAATCCTTACAGGACAGCCAAACACCAATATTCTTGAAATGGCAAGACAGCTTTCCAATATGGGCAAGCCTGTTTGGATAAGACATGTTCTTGTGCCTGAAAGAAATGATAAGGACGAGTATCTTTACAGACTCGCTGACTTTATCCATTCACTCAAGAATGTTGAGCGTGTTGAGGTTCTTCCTTACCACACCCTCGGTGTGTACAAGTGGAAAGCACTCGGCTATGACTATCCTCTCGAGGGCATTGAGCCCCCGACAAAAGAGCGTGTTAAGAATGCGGAAATGATTCTTAACGGCGAAAAAACAAGAGAATAATTTTGTTTATAATATAAGGAACGGCAGTACCGATTTTTTTGGTACTGCCGTTTTTGTTTTGATTTTTATTTGTTATTCTGCTTTTGTAGTTTCTTCTTCAGCCAAAATTGATGAATCAAAGGTGTATTCAAAGATTTTTGAGCCGTCCTTGTTGAGAAATCTCAGCGTAACTTTTGGGTTATCAACATCTTAAAATAATAGCAGATAAAGCAGAATTTTGCAATAATAAAACAGCTTTCCGCCGTATCCAATATAAAACTATTGAAAAATTGCGCTGAATATGGTACAATTCACCCAACAAAGCATTGATTTTACAAACAATTACTACATATTTTTAATTTGAAAGGAGTAAAGTAATGAAATCAGAAAGCATAAAAAAATTCGGTTGTGTTTTGCTTAGCGCCATAATGCTTTCGGGCATTTCGGTGTGTGCTGTATCTGCCGAAGAAAAATCAACGGAAATTCATATCGTTCACACAAACGATATTCACGGCTACTACAAGTCCACATCGGGCGGTCAAATCGGTTTTGACGCAGTCAAGACCATTGCGGACAAGGAAAATGCCGATTTGATACTTGATGCAGGCGACACCTTTCACGGACAGTCATTTGCCACCGTTGAAGAGGGAAAAAGCATTGCTGAGCTTATGGACGCTGTAGGTTATGACGCAATGACACCCGGCAATCACGATTGGTCATACAGTGCCGACAGGCTGAGAGAGCTTGACAGAGAAAGCTCTTTTACCATACTTGCCTCAAATGTGGCAGACGCAAACGGCAACAGATATTTTGACAACAACTTTTATATAAAGAATGTTACTGCTGATGACGGCACAAAGGTAAGAGTCGGAGTTTTCGGCGTTATTGACGAAGATTTTTACACATCAACATCGGCAAAGAATGTTGAAAATGTTCGCTTTGAAAATTCAGCCGAAACAGCGACAGCGTACGCGAATTTTCTCAGAGATGACGAGAATTGTGATATTATACTTGCGCTGACTCATAATGCAAACCCCGAAAAATTCATTGCCGAAACATCGGGCATTGATGCGGTAATCGCAGGTCATCAGCACATTCTCATTGACAAATACTGTACTGACAGTGACGGCAAGAGCGTAAAGCTTGTTGAGGCAAACTGCTTTTTCAAAAATGTAGGTGTGCTTACTCTGACATATTCCAATGAAAAGGGCGTTACCGATGCAGTCGAAAAAACATATTCGTCTGCCGATACTCAGGGAATGTCCGATGAAAAGATTGCGTCCGATATTTCTGCGATTGAAAAGCGTGAACAGAGCGTACTCAGAGAAGTAATCGGCGAGAGCAGCAGGGAGTACGCTTACAGCTGGGAAGAGCTGAGAACAAGCGAGCAGGAGATAGGCAGAATTGTAACAGCCGCTTATCTTGACTTTACGGGTGCTGATGTTGCAATGGAGAATGCAGGCGGAATCCGTGGGGGTATTCCAAAGGGTAATGTGACATATTCCGATTTGATTTCAATTTCACCCTACGGCAATGTGCTTGTTGAAAAGGAGCTTACAGGTCAGCAGATTATTGATATTCTTGAATTTTCAGTTGATCTTATGAAGAAAAACAATGCAGTTTATGACCTTCAAAAGCAGGCGATAAAGGACGGGGAAGACCAGTATCAGTACAGCTGGCCGGATAACAGCGGTTCTGTAATGCAGTTCAGCGGTTTAAGTGCGGTATATGACTATTCAAAGCCGTACGGCGGCAGAGTGTCAGATGTAAAAATCGGAGGAAAGGCAATTGACACTTTAAAAACTTACAGAGTGGTTTCAAATAACTATGCGTTTGACAGTTCCGATTACGGCGATGTTGCGTCGCTCACGACCGTGAAAGAATATACCACCTGCGAACAAATTCTGCGTGATTATATCGGCAAGGGCGATTTTGAAAAGGCTGCCGCAAATGCAAATCTTGTTGAGAAATCGTCACCGTCGGAAGAAACGACTGCTACTCAGGAACAGACTGTTCAGACTGCTCCGACTGGTGAGCCTGCAACTGTCGGTACAACCTCTGTAAATCCGACTTCGGCAACTGGCGGTGCCGCAACATCGGACAGCACTCCTTCACAGCCTGATAAAAACGGCAGTGTTCAGACAGGAGTGACAGCAACGGCTGTTATGATGCTTGTTGTAATTTCGGGCGGAGTGATTTTTGCCCTTGCAGAGCGTAAAAAGAGAATATAACACACTGACAGCCATTTGTGCAAAGATTATCAGTTGCCTATTGCAAAATTTGTAAAAAAGATATAAAATAGAATCAGACAAAAAAATATGGCTTTTTCGCTACATTATATCAATTATGAAAGAGGTGCCAGAAATGGATAAAAACAAAAAATTATTCTACACAATTATCGGTGCAGTTTCTGCACTTGCGGCTGCCGTGGCAGCACTTCTCGCTTTAAAAAAGCACAGATGTGCAGAACAGAAGCTTATTGAGGAAATTGACGATATCGTTTCCGAAAAAGAGCCTGAAGAGGTTGCAAATGAAGAACCGCAGGCAGAAGTTTCAGCCGATGAGCTTGCCGAGGAAGAATAATCAGCGTGCTGCTGAACCCTGTTCGTGCAGACAGTTTGTGCGTTTTTACGCTCTGTTTCCCGAGCAATATTTTCAAATTTAAAATTGAAAATGAATGATAGCGGTGTGCCACCGCAGTCTATTTGAGAAAATAGTTTGAAAAAGGAAATGCATCAGATGCCCCAAAAGGTTCTGATGCATTTTTTGCTTATATCAAATTGTATAAATGCTGCAAATCCGTAGACCAACTATAAGAAGTCAAGGCGGATATTATCCGCCCGCAAGTAACGGCACAGATTATATGTTAAAACAAACTGTTTCATCAAGGCGGGCGAACACGGTTCGACCCTACAATGAATTGTACAAATGGCGGCTATACTACGCTCGGGCATAAATATTTTTTTCGCTTTGCAAACTGTATTCACGAAAAGGGAACGGTGGCTCGACGAATTTATATGCAATATAAATTCGTATCCCATGCGGGGATATAGGGGTGGTGGCGAAGATAAATTTTGTAGCTTGGGTTCACGCTGTGAATATACAACGCAAGTCGGAAAATGTCTTCAAACCTGTGATATGCCGAAAAATTCAGCTTCGGTTTGCAGTTCCTCATAGTTTTCTGCATACCGACAAGAGTTTCCATATCCGCCCCCTCGACATCGGCTTTAATATAGCCTGCCGCCATTCCGCAGAGAATCGTGTCGACCGTCGCAACCTTTGTCGCAACGCCCTTGTCGGCAATGGCACTGTTGCGGCCTGCCTTGTTGTTGAATATAAGCTCCGTGTTTTTACTGTATGAGCCGAGTTGCCAAAGCGACACATTCGCCATGCCCTTGCAATGAAGCTTCAGCTTTTCAAAATTTTTTGCGTTTGGTTCAAAGGCAATTATACGCTTGTACTTGCCGTTTGTATAGTGCAGAAATTCGTCAATCGTGTCGCCGTTGTATGCGCCGAGGTCAACATAGCTTTCGTTTTCACCGAGCTTCAGAATGTTGGCGAAAGCCTCGTCCTTGTCGGTTGTGACAGGGGGGAGGAGGTCAATTCTGCCGGTGAAGTAGAATTTCAGAATGTTTTCGTAAACCTCTTTTGAAAGGTCGTCGGCAAGCAGACTGTACGCACTTTCAATGTGCTCTTTATTTTCGGTAATAAAATCACCGTCAAAAAGTCTGTCGCCAAAAACAGGAACAGAGGGGACAAGCGTTTCGTGCTTTTCGGAAATTTTCGTAATGTGTGCCATAACATCCGGCAGTTGGCTTGCAAAGCAGAGGGCGATAATAACATCACCTAATTCTGCCTCAACATCGGAAAGCTTTTTAACCGTAAAACCGTGGAATTTTTGACCGCGCACGAAATCGTCGCTTGCAATAACGGCAGACACTTTAATTCCGTAACGGTCAAATGCGGCAAGAACCTTATCAGCACCGTCACCCATTCCGTAAAGCACAACAGGCTTTGCGGAATTTTTTAGTTGTTCCCATACAGATATTTCATTTTTTAAAAGTTCGGTTATATTAAACATAAGAATACTCCAATTAGTGTATATGGCATTGTAATTGTTTGCAAAAAGAGTAAAAAAAACGCCCACCCTATTGGGTGGACACTTTATGTGTTGGCATCTCCCTATTTTTCCGGGCCGTCACCAGCCAAGTATCTTCGGCACCACTGAGCTTAACTTCTGTGTTCGGTATGGGAACAGGTGGACCCTCAGCGTCATCAACACCAACTTATTAACTTTTGTTTCTCTCTCGAGAACAGTATTGATTATACTACGGGCTGCACCAAATGTCAACACTTTTTTAAAAAAAATTTAAAAATTCTTTTAAAACCTTGAAAAGCCCGTATTTATCCCGATTTATCGCCGTTTTAACCGTCATTGAAACGGGTATATACTTGATGCGGTGAAAAATTATACATATTTTGGCTTGTTAAAGTGTAAAAAATAGGTTGCCGCAGTTTTTCGTAAATTATTGACTAAACGGACAAAAATGTGTACAATTAAATAGATTAGAATAGATTGGGATGTTTAGAATGGATAATGTAAATAAGTGTAAAATGCTTTTGTCATCACTCTCTGTTTTCAGAGGAATTATGAACAGAAGCGTTCCGAAAGCTTTTTATGAGCTTTTGCTTTCGCTTGACAAAAAGCCTGAGGAATTTCTCGGTGCATACGGAAAGCTTTGCTCAATGCTCTGCGAAAGAGGTTGTGCGGACAAGTTCGCTTTTGCAATCAGCGAAACGGCTCTTTTTGACGACAACTGTTTTGCCCGTGCCGCAACAGCAGGCAAGCAGAATAGACTGCCTGAAAATGTCATCTCTGCCGTAAAGACAGACTGCGACGCTATTTTAACTGCCGCAACGCTTACTTCGGACGAGGTGCTTGAAGCATATACCTATGCCGATGAAATCAAGGAGCTTATTCCGATTCTTCCAAAGTGGCAGACAGGCAAGTGCGCTCCGTGCTTTGACGGATTTGACGGTTCACTTGACAAGCTTTCTGCTTATTATAAGGAAAACGGCTGCGGAATGTTTGCCCGTTACAAGGCATTCATTTGGCGTGACGGTGACATTCAGCCTGTTGAGCATCCTGACAAAATTGATATGGATACATTCACAGGATATGAGCGTCAGAGAAGTCAGGTTGTAAACAACACACTTTCGTTTATTCAGGGCAAGAGCTGCAACAACTGCCTGCTTTACGGTGATAAGGGTACAGGTAAAAGTTCAACAGTTAAGGCTATTGCAAACGAGTTCCGCAAGGACGGACTCCGCATTGTTGAAATGCCTAAGGACAGGCTCATTGACTTTCCGCTCCTTGTTGACAAGATTGCCGCTCTTCCGCTTAAATTCATTATATTTATTGACGATCTTTCGTTCCAGCATCAGGATCAGAGCTACACAACCCTTAAAGCAGTTCTTGAGGGCGGACTTGCGGCTCGTCCCGATAATGCGTTGATTTATGCAACATCAAACCGCAGACACCTTGTTAAGGAAAGCATTTCAGACAGAACCCACACAGTTGACGATATAAATGTTCGTGATAATATGCAGGAAAGCCTTTCACTTTCAGACAGATTCGGTCTTGCGGTTTGTTACACAGTTCCCTCAAAGAACGATTTTCTTGAAATTGTATATTCACTTGCCGAGCAGAGAGGTGTTAAGATGACTCACGAAGAGCTTGCCCTCGGTGCGGAGCAGTTTGCACTTTCAAGAGGCGGTCGTTCGCCAAGATGCGCAAGACAGTATGTTGAATCACTGTTTTGCTGATAAACCGGAGGTAGTTTATGAAAACAAAAATAATTTCAATTGCTCTTGCAGTTGTTACAATGCTTTCGGCAGTTGCTCTTTTGAGCGGCTGTTCTGACGGAGAGTACCCTGTTGAGGTGGCAAATCTTAAAATTGAAAGTAAGCCGGAGAATATTGTTGTTCTTGACGCACCCACAGCCGATATTCTCATCGCCACAGGCTATGACAGATACATTGTCGGCAGAAGTGACGAGGTTGACCAGAAGTCAATTGATGTTGCTCCGAGTATGGGTTCAAGCGAAAAGCCTGATGCCGACAAGATTATAGAGGCAGGCGCAGACCTTGTTTTTGCAGGTCCGACAATTGATGATGATGTAAAGAAGAAACTTCAGGACAAGGGTATTCAGGTCATCAAAATGTCACACGGTGACACACCAAAGCAGGTTGAAACAAACTATGTGACAATCAGCAAGATTTGCGGCGGTACAAAAACAGGTGCAAAGCAGGGGGAAGATACCTACAACGACTTGCTTGACAAGATGAACAACTACAAACAGCAGGTCAACAACAGAAATTCGGGAATTCTTGACACAGTATGTTACCTTTACACAGAAGATGACCAGCTGAGGATTATGTCAAACGGAACATACGGCGATATGCTTCTCGGCTACACAGGCGCTGTTAATGTTGCCGTAAATATTACAGACAACACTGTTGATGTTGCAACTCTCAGGGTTGCTAACCCTAACTTTGTATTTTACGCAGATGACGCAACTCTTCAGAAGATTAAGAGTGACGCAACACTTGCAAGCCTCGGTGCGGTAAAGGACGGCAAAATCCTTGAGGTTTCGCTTGAAGAAATGTCACGCCCCGGTGACACATCTCTTGAGGCACTTGAAAAAATGGTCTACTTTATGTATCCCGACCTCAAGCCAAAGTCAGCAACAGCTGAAACAACTCAGCCGGCAAAGGATTCAAGTGCATCAAATACCACTGCAACAACAGCCACAACGGCAACTCAGGCGGCAACGGCTGCAAACAGCTCAAAGTCGGTTGCGGATAAATACAAGCTTACCATTACATCCGACCTTTCACTCAAGCCTGAAGATGAAAATGATACGGTAAAGGCTATGCAGCTCCGCCTTTATAACATCGGTTACATTGCCGACAAGGACAATGTGACAGGCTATTACGGTGAGGTTACATCCGAAGCGGTTAAGAAATTCCAAAAGCGGAACGGCTTGAAAGAAACAGGTACAGCCGATAACGCAACACTTGTATTGCTCTTTGACAGCAGTGCCAAGAAAGCAAAATAATTCAAATTGAAAGTTGAAAATTGAAAATGTAAAATTATAGTCGGGAAGACAGTTTGCAAAATGCAAAACATTGTCTTCCCGACTGTTTTTTATATGTGATTTACCGCTACAATTAAACCTTAACATTACGGTGGTACACCGTTAAAAAAGTTCGGGGTGCATTCGGCTGTAGTGGAAAATGTACTGCTGGGCGATGCCTGCGTACTTGCCGAAATCGTCGCCTGTCATATTCGGGAACAGCTTTTCCATCGCTCTTTTCATCCACACATCAATCGGGAAAGCCTCGATTCTGTGCATACCGAAAAGCAGTGTGCAGTCGGCTACCTTTTTGCCGACTCCTGTAATTTTCATAAGCTCCGCTCTGGCATCTTCATAGTCGAGCGTGAAACAGCTGTCAAGATTTACCTCGCCGTTTGCAACCTTTTGTGCCGCATCAATAATGTAGCGGTTGCGAAATCCTGCCCTGAGCGGTGCAAGGTCATCGGGCGAAAGTTTTGCAAGTGTTTCGGCTGTCGGGAACGCAAATTCGCTGTCGGCAAGCTGTGTGCCGAAGTTCTCGCACAAACGCTCAACAATACCCTTGATTCGCTTTATATTGTTGTTTTGCGAAATGATGAATGTGCAGAGTGCCTCAAAAGGCTCTTGCCTTAAAATCCTTATGCCGGGGGCATACTTTGCCGCCTCGTTCAGAACGGGATGTATTGTGCTGATTTCTTCACGGATTTTTCCGTAATCAAGCGAAAAGTCAAAGTAGCTGTACCAAATATTTTTGAAATCGTCAGCCGTTGCGTTTTCAATGTACATATCCGTGTTGTCAAGGCTTACGCTGACGCTTTTGCCGTAAGCAACACCGTGGAATGAACCGTCAGCCTGCGGCTTCCAACGAAAGCTTTGACCGCAGTCAAGCGTCTGTGCAAGGTCAAGGTCATGCACATCGGTTATTTTGATTTTGTTGTCGAGTTCAATACATTCCATAATTTTCACCGCCGAAATTTTCTTAATAAAGTATATCACATTCGGGCAAATTATGATATACTTTATTTAAAATGGAAAATTGAAAATTGAAAATGGAAAATGAATGTCGGGAAGATAGTTTGTTTGTAAAACAGATTTCAGTCCCGACTGTATTTCAGACAGGAACTCATTGAACGCAAGCCTTGATGAAACATTTTGTTTAAATACATATGTTTTGATATGATGAAAACGGTGTGTTATAACCACTACATTAACTCAAAAGGAGAATTATTGTGAAAGAAACTATCTGCACAATTCCGATTAACGATATATTTATGCCGAAATGCGGTTGTCCGTTCTGCCGAATGGAGAGTATGCTCGAAGAGCAGTATGTAAAGTTTATTACGGGCGACGCGATGATGGAGCCGAATATCAGGATTGAAACCAACAAAAAGGGCTTTTGCCACCGCCATTTTTCGCAGATGTTTGAAAGAGGTCAAAAGTTGCCGAATGCACTCATTCTCGAAAGCCATCTTCAGGAAATTATCGACAACGATATGCCGAAAAAATTGAAGGGCAAGCCTGACAAAAAGCAGCTTGAAGTCATCAAAAAGCGACTTGATTCTTGCTATGTCTGCGACAGAATTGAGTGGGATATGCACCATTTTTGTGACACGATTTTTGTTGAGTGGGCAAAAGGCGAGGAGTTTCACAAGCTGTACAACGAACAGCCGTTTATCTGCCTTAAACACTACGATTTTGTTATGAATGTCGCAACTCAAAAGAGCAAATTGCCGTCAAAACTTTTGCCGCAGTTCTATGCCGAAACAGCGGCACTCACAAAGAATTACCTTGTGTCACTCAAAGATGACATAACATATTTTTGTTCAATGTTCGATTATCGCAACCAAGGCAAGGACTGGGGCACTTCAAAGGATTCAATCGAAAGAAGCATTGAATTTTTAACAGGAGAAAAACCGTAACCGGCGAGCCGCCGTTCCCCGTTCGTAAAGACAGTTTTATTTGGGCGAGAGTGTAGATGCCCGAGCGGAAATTCTTCTAATTGAAAATTGAAAATGAAAAATTAAGGTCGGGAAGACAATTTGCAAAATAAAATGCAATGTCTTCCCGACTGTTTTATCAATATGGACTTTACTGTTTATTTATATGGCGAATACGGTTTGTCGCTACAATAGAAAACCATAATTGACTATTGTCACTAACTGCACTGCCAAACTGCCATTACTGCGTTGTAGTATTCTTCCGATAATATATTTTTGAGCAATGCTCTGTCATCTTCATTATTTGAATATGCGTTGCGAATGTTTTCGCCGACCTGCATTTCCACACCGTTATAGTTTAAAAACTGCTGTCTGAGCACTGACACGCTGTCAGCTGTCAACATATCAAGAGTGATTTTTTCTTTTAAATCCACGATTTTTAACCTCCTTAGCCGATAATATAAGTAATAATTGCGTTGATTTTTTCGCCGTCTGCAAATGTAGTGTCCGGACTGCTTATGTACAACCACGAGCCGTCAAGTCGCAGATTCACAAGCTTGTT
>CAJMRT010000033.1 GCA_905215855.1 uncultured bacterium | reverse complement strand
TACACGGCTTAGTCCTCGCCGGTCGTTATTTTTGGGTACAGAACCTCGGCTCTTCTGTTTTGTACAATAAATTAAATTTGTATATAGTCGGATTCTTTCTATTTTGGTATTGATTTTAGCATAAAATAGGTGTATTATGACTTTGGTATGCGGACGGGTGAATTATTTCAGTGGTCCGCACCTTGTTTTTAAATAATGGTTAAGAGGAAATTTTATGAGAATTATAATTGTTGGATGCGGAAAGGTTGGCTCTTCGATAGCGTCGGAGCTTAATTCGGAGGGACATGAAATATCCGTAGTCGATATTAACCACGGTGCAGTTGATAAACTTGCAAATTCGCTTGATGTTCTCGGCATAGAGGGAAACGGTGCAACATATGATGTGCTTGTTGAGGCAGGCGCAGAGTATGCCGATTTGCTTATTGCCGCAACTGCAAGGGATGAAATCAATCTGTATTCGTGCCTTATGGCTAAGGCGGCAGGCGTTACCCACACAATTGCAAGAGTGCGTAATCCCGAATACACAAACGACCTTTACAGAATCAAGGAGCATCTTGGTCTTTCTATGGCAATCAATCCCGAACAGACCGCCGCTAATGAAATCAGCCGTCTGTTAAGATTTTCGGGTGCGCTTGAAATTGATTCGTTCTCAAAGGGCGTTGTTGAGCTTATCAAGGTAACTGTACCGCAGAATTCGTCAATTGTCGGTACTGCTTTGAGCAGAGTTGACAACCTCAGAGGTAAGGTGAGAATCTGTACGGTTGAGCGAGGGGATGAGATGTTCATTCCTAACGGTGATTTTGTTATTAACGGCGGCGACAGAATTTCTGTTGTTGCAAAGCCCGAAATTGCCGCAAAATTCTTTAAGCGTATCAGTATTGCAATCGGCAGAAGTAAGGATGTTATCCTTCTCGGCGGCGGCAAGGTTTCGTTCTACCTTGCAAAGACTCTTATTAAATCCGGTGCGAATGTCAAAATCGAGAAAAATCCCGAACGCTGCAACTTTCTTTCGGAGGCTATGCCTGAGGCTGTTATAATTCAGGGCGATTGCATGGATCAGTCGCTGTTGCTTTCGGAGGGTGTTGAACACGCTGACGGCATTGCCGCTCTTATGGATTATGACGAAGAAAATATTATCATAACGATGTACCTAAAGGGCATTACAAAGGCAAAATTGATTACTAAGGTAAATAATGCGTCATTTGATCCGCTTTTGCATGATCAGAATTTTGAATGTATTATTCATCCAAAGAGCCTTACAGGCGAATATATTGCAAGATATATCAGAGCGATGCAGAATACGGGCGACAGCAATGTTGAATCGCTTTACCGCCTTAACGACGACAAGGTTGAGGCTCTTGAATTCAAGGTTAATGCGGAATCAAGGGTTACGAATGTTCCGATTATGAGCCTTAATCTGAAGAATAATCTTCAGATTATCTGCATTAACAGAGGCGGAAAAATTATTCTTCCGCAAGGTACGGATGTGATTAAACCTGAGGATACGGTAATTGTGCTTACCATGCAAAAAGGTCTTAGCAAGCTTGAAGATATTGTAAAGCGTTGAGGGGAGCATAATGAATAAACGATTAATTGTGTATATCCTCGGCTGGGTTCTTATTGTCGAGGGTGCGGCTATGCAGATTGCAACCGTTACTTCATTTATATACGGCGAACACGAGGGACTTTATTTCCTTGGAGTAGGTGCTTTGTCGGCACTTTTGGGCTTGCTTGCCGTAAAAGTAAAAAAGCCGAAAAATCCCGTGCTTTATCAGAAGGCAGGCTTTGCGGCTACTGCGTTAAGCTGGATTCTTATGTCTTTTGTAGGATGTTTTCCGTTCTGGCTGAGCGGTGAGATTCCGAGTTTTATTGACGCTTTTTACGAAACCGTGTCGGGCTTTACAACAACAGGTTCAACTATACTTACCGATGTTGAGGCATTGAGCCATGGAATGCTTATGTGGCGAAGCTTTCTCCATTGGTTGGGCGGTATGGGCGTAATCGTGTTCTTGCTTGCGATTATCCCGAGGCTCGGCGGTCAGCAGAATATTTTCCTTATGAAAGCCGAGAGCCCCGGTCCGATTGTGGGCAAGGCTGTTCCGAAAATGAGAAATTACGCAATGCTGCTCTACGGAATTTATTTTGGCTTGACCACACTTGAATTTATATTTTTAATTATAGGCAAAATGCCTGTTTTTGACGCACTTAACATAAGCTTTGCAACGGCAGGTACGGGCGGTTTCGGCGTTACCAACGCAGGTATCGCTTCATACAGCAATTATCTGCAAACCGTTATTGCTGTATTTATGATGCTGTTCGGAATTAACTTTTCCGTGTATATTCTCATTCTTGCGAAGAAGTTTAAGCAGGCTTTCCGCATTCAGGAGCTGTGGGTTTATTTCGGAATTATCGTGCTGTCAACAGCCTTGATTGCGTTTAACATCAGGTCACTTTATCCGAGTGCGTATGATGCGGTTCACCAGAGCTTTTTCTATGTTTCGTCAATTATCACGACAACAGGTTTTGGCTTGACGGATGTCAATAACTGGCCTGAATTTTCAAAAACTGTGATTATGATTATCACATTTATCGGTGCAATGGCAGGCAGTACGGGCGGCGGTTTTAAGATTTCAAGAGTTATTTTGCTCTTTAAGGAAACACGAAAGGAGTTTTCACTCCTCATTCATCCGAGAAATGTTAAGACCGTTAAAATGGACGGCAAGGCGATTGACCACAGCGTTATGAGGTCAACCTCAATTTTTCTTGTGCTGTACATCGGAATCTTTGCGTTGAGCTGGCTTGTGCTTTCGCTTGACCAGACGGATTTTGTGACGAATTTCACGGCTGTTGCCGCAAATATCAACAACACAGGTCCGGGTCTTGGAATGGTTGGCCCTGTCGGCAATTATTCGGAGTTTAGTATCCTGTCAAAAATCGTTCTGATTTTCGATATGTTAGCAGGCAGACTTGAACTCTTTCCATTGATGTTGCTCTTCGCCCCATCAGCGTGGAAAAAATCATAAAAATAATCAGTTAAACGAATTGCATCAGGTACCAAATTATGGTCTGATGCAATTTTGTTTGTATACAAAATTGAAAAACGACTGAATTATTTTTCAAAACTTATGTAGATATGCAATATGCACAAAAGAATGTTAAAAGTTTCACAATTATTTAGTTAAAAGTTTAACAAATTTTTATGCACATCGCATAAAATATCTTGCTCTTTTTGTGGGAAAGGTAAAAATTCATTTATTTGTATTTGCTAAATGCACAAAGAAAATTTTATTTATTTTGTTATTTTTACACTATACTAACCCCTGAACTTGTTGTATAATATAACCGAAGCAATGAAAGATTGCTCAATAAAAAATAAATATTTTAAAGCGAAAGGGGCTTTATTATGAAATTAGATACAGTTCTTGCAAAAAGAGAGAACAAGGTAGTTTATAAAGACGGCGCGCTTGCAGCAAAAGTTTTTGACGAGTGCTATCCGAAATCAGATATTCTTAACGAGGCTCTTAATCAGGCAAGAGTTGAAGAAACAGGTCTTAATATTCCGAAAATCGAAGAAGTTACTAAGATTGACGGCAAGTGGGCTATTATTTCAACCTTTATTGAAGGCAAAACTCTTGCAGAGCTTATGGCAGAGCATCCTGAAAAAGAGGATGAATATCTCAATCTCTTTGTTGACATTCAGGTTAAAATCCTCAGTCAGAAAGCACCGCTGCTTAACAAGCTGAAAGATAAGATGAAACGCAAAATCAGCGAAACAGACCTTGATGCAACAACAAGATATGAGCTTGAAACACGCCTTAACGGTATGCCAAACCACACAAAGGTTTGTCACGGCGACTTCAACCCGAGTAATGTTATCATTGATGAGTCGGGTACACCGTATGTAATCGACTGGTCGCACGCAACACAGGGTAACGGTTCAGCCGATGCAGCGAGAACATACCTGCTGTTCCGTTTGAATCATCAGGAAGAGCTTGCTGAAAAGTATATGAAGCTCTACTGCACAAAGACAGACACAGCTCGTCAGTATGTTGACCGCTGGCTCCCAATCGTAGCCGCATCACAGTCTGTTAAGGGCAAACCCGAAGAAAGAGAATTTCTCCTTAAATGGGCAAGCGTATGTGAATATCAGTAATGCGATATTTATAAATGTATTTTTAAATTTACTAACAATTGACTAATTTCTAAATTTCATTTTGAAATTTTCTCTCCTCTATTTTTTCATAATTGTATTACGGAAACCGAATAAAAGTTGCTCCCACTCCATATACTTGGTGTGGGAGTACTTTTTTGGGGTGAAATTTATGTTAATGGTACACAAGGTTAATTTAAAACATCTTGCCACAAGCCTTGCCATCAGCCTTGGCACAGGTATGTTGTCGGGACTGCTCACAATGGGCGGAATGAAAACCTTTGAAAGCATTAACAAACCACCGCTGTCACCGCCGGGGTGGCTGTTTCCGATTGTGTGGACGATACTGTTTATATTAATGGGTGTGTCAGCCTACCTTATATATGAAGAAAATCCGAGAGTTTTGTCAGCAGGACTTGTGCTGTATGCCGTTCAACTTGCTCTGAATTTTATATGGCCGTTGCTGTTCTTTAATGCAGGAATGTACCTCCTCGCATTTGTCGAACTTGTTGCCTTGTGGGTGTTCATTATACTTATGATAATGGAATTCGCAAAAGTCAACCGTTGTGCCGCATGGCTGCAAGTGCCGTATTTACTCTGGGTCACATTTGCCTTGTATCTGAATTTAGGCATATATATGTTAAATGCGTAGTAACAAATTGAAAATTACGGCGAGCCGCCGTTCCCAATTCGAGAAGACAGTATGATAAAGAAATCGCATCAGATGCCCGAAAAAACTCTGATGCGATTTTTTATATGAAAATGAAAGTTTGTAGGGGCGTTCATTGGACGCCTGTTAAGTAAAGATACAAATACTATGATAGAAATAAACTATATAGATGAAACATAGTTACCGAAATAATGTAGGGGAGAACCGTGTTCTCCCGCAAGTAAAGGCAGAAATTATATGTAAAAACAAATGATATAAATGCCACAAAATCAATGTTCAACTGTAGCGGCGAACCGTGATTTCCCGTCTGAAATATAGTCGCAATGCATTGCACATAAATGTGCTTCCTTTTGCTCGTTATTTCAGACAGTGCTATGCTCCATTTATCCGCCACCGGCGGCGGTCGCAAGGCTACCCCTACAGGATTGCACAAACAATTACAATGCTGCGCTCGGGCATAATATTTTTTTGAATATTACAAACTATCTTCACGAATAGGCTGCAGCGACACGCTGCAAATATTACAAAAGGTTACAAATTTTGTAATAATTCGCTTTAATTTGGTGCCTGAAATGAAGATTTTGTGAGTAAAACTGCATCAAAATTTCTGAATTAGCAAAAAATACAGGCTTTGGGGTTGATTTTTAAAAGAAGTGATGCTATAATAGTTACAAAGTTGTTATCAAGGTGTAACCTGATTTGTAATTAACTGTCAGAATTGGTAACAATTAAGATGGAGGTAATTAACGATGCAGAGAATAAAAAAGATTACTGCAATCATACTGAGTGTTCTCGCACTTTCAAGTGTATGCGTATTCAGTTCTTCATTTTCTGCCGGTGCAAAGGGCACGGGTGCAGGTCTTGCAGAATGGGCACTCAATGCTTATAACAGCGGATGGTCTTATGTTTACGGCGGTTCAACCCCCGGTGCGGTTGACTGTTCAGGTCTTATCTATTCATATGCCGGCGGCGAAAGATGCGGTAACCCACAGCTTGAAACAGCTACCGAAACAGGTTCGGTAAGCGCAGGTATTCCAAATGTTCACGGTCTTGGACTTTGGAGACCCGGTCATGTCGGTGTCTATGTCGGCAACGGTATGGAAGTTGACGCAAGAGGCGATGAATACGGTGTTTGCTACGAGGCAATCGGCGGTTACAATAACTGGACATACTGGTTCAAGCTTGCCGCAGTTTCATATGTAACAAACGGTTGGGAAAGCTTTAACGGCAACTACTACTATTATGAAAACGGTGAGTACATTGTAAATACTTCAAGAACAATTGACGGTACTACATACTACTTTGACTCGCAGGGCAGATCGAGCAAGACTCCTTCAAACACTTCTTCAAGCAGTTCATCAAGTTCAAGCTCATCAAGTTCATCAAGCTCATCAAGTTCATCAAGCAGCTCATCATCTTCAAGCAACACTCCGAGCGTTTACAAGAACGGTTCATCGGGTGCTGAAGTAAAGAAGATTCAGCAAAGACTTGCTGATCTCGGTTACTATAACGGAGCAATTGACGGAAACTTCGGTGACGCAACAGAAGAGGCTTACAAGGCATTCCAGAAAGCCGCAGGTCTTACAGTTGACGGTATTGCCGGCGACTCAAGAAATACGCTTTATTCAGAGGACGCTCCCGAAGCTCCAAAGGCTGATACATCAACAAAGACTGAGGACAAGTCCGAAGAGGAAACAACTGCTTCCACAGAGGCCGCAACAGAGCCTACAACAGAAGCGGTTCAGTATCAGAACGGTGACGAAAGCGATAAAGTAACTGCAATTCAGCAGCAGCTTATCAAACTTGGCTACTTTGCTATGGAAGCAACAGGCTACTACGGTGAATACACAGCACAGGCTGTTGCAAACTTCCAGAACCGGAATTCACTTGATTCAACAGGTATCGTTGATGAAAAGACATATAACGCACTCTTTAGCGATAAAGCAGTTGCAAACCCTGAAACAGAGGTTGTAAGCGGTGAGGTTTCACCTGCAGTTTCAGCCGCTCCGATTGAGATGCCGTCATCAACAGGTGCATCGCAGTTCATTCTTTCAAATGAAAAGAATCAGAGCTATTCCGACACAGCTTCAAGCGTTGCAGTTCAGTCTGTAAAATCAGCTAACAAGGCTCTTGCAAAGTCAAAAGCCGCAACAACTCCGACACTTGTTGCCGCAGTTCAGAGATCTGCAAATGTAGGTCTTTGGTTTGTGCTTGTTGCAGTTATCCTCGGTGCAATTGCTTTTGTATTCTTCCTTCGTGACAGAAAGCTTTCAAGATATTCAAGATATGTCGCAAGAAAGAAAAAGAGAGCCACCAAAGCCGAGCTTAACGCAAGATGGTAATCAAAACATAATTTAACTTATTAAACAGCCGATTGAAAAATATCGGCTGTTTTTACTTTATATGGGAGTTAATGTGTGTCCGCACGGCGAGCCGCCGTTCCCAGTTCGTGAAGGTAGTTTGTGATATAAAAAACATATTATGCCCGAGCGTATTATAGTAATCGTTTGCGCAATTTATGCCGTTACTTGCGGGCGGATAATATCTGCCTCTATGGGTTGTAAATTTAGCTTGACAAACAGGGGGAACAAATGTACTATAATAGAAGAGCCGAGGTTCGTAGCCTTAAAATAACGACCGGCGAGGACTAAGCCGAGGAAATCACGGAAGTGATTGGAGCGGATTAGACGAGTGGGAGATATTTTAAGGGAAGCGAAGAACAACGAGGCTTGACAGATAGAAGAGCCGAGGTTCGTAGCCTTAAAATAACGACCGGATTGACATCAAACACGCAACTTAAAAGATCACAGAGGAAGAACTATGAACAAACCGCTTGCGGACAGAATCCGCCCGAAAACTCTTGATGATATAGTGGGGCAAAAGCATCTTATTGCACCCGAAAAGCCATTGCGAAAAATTATTGACAGCGGAGATATTCCGAATCTTATTTTTTACGGACCGTCGGGTGTGGGCAAGACTACACTTGCAACATATATAGCCAAAAAGACAAACCGTACTCTCAAAAAGCTGAACGGCACAACTGCGTCAACCGCCGATATAAAGGAAATTGTTTCGCAGCTCAACACATTTTCAGGAGTAAACGGTATTCTTCTCTATCTTGACGAGATTCAGTATTTTAACAAAAAGCAACAGCAAACTCTGCTTGAATACATCGAAAACGGAAGTATAACTCTGATTGCTTCAACAACCGAGAATCCGTATTTTTATGTATATAACGCAATTTTGAGCCGCTCGACTGTCTTTGAGTTTAAGTCGGTTACTCCCGACGAGGTTGAAAGGGCGGTTTACCGTGCAAGCGATTTTCTTGCCGAAGAGAACGGTATCAAGATTGAAATGCCCGAAGAGTGTGCAAAAAAGATTGCAACAGGCTGTGGCGGAGATGTTCGCAAGGCTATGAATGCCGTCGAACTTTCCGTTATTGCAACTGATGAGGTTGACGGCAAAAAGACTGTAAAACTCGAAACGGTTGAACAGCTTGTTCAGAAAAGTGCGGTAAGATATGACCGTGAGGGTGACGAGCATTACGATATTATTTCGGCTTATCAGAAGAGTATGCGTGGCAGCGACCCCAATGCGGCACTCCACTACCTTGCAAGACTGCTTGAGGCGGGTGATTTGCCGAGTGCTTGTCGCAGACTAATGGTGTGTGCGTGTGAAGATGTAGGACTTGCGTATCCCCAGCTTTTGCCGATTGTAAAGTCGTGTGTTGATATGGCGCAGGCTGTAGGGCTTCCCGAGGCGAGGATTCCTCTTGCAGATGCAGTGGTGATGGTGTGCAATGCCCCAAAATCTAACTCGGCATATATGGGCATAAACAGAGCTTTGGCAGATATTCGCACGGGTAATTCGGGTCCTGTACCCAGACAACTGCAGAATAAGCACTGTGACGGAGATGACAACCCGAACAAGGGGCAGTTCTATCTGTATCCCCATGATTTTCCGAACCATTATGTTGAGCAACAATATCTGCCCGATGCGTTAAAGGATAAAAAGTACTATGAGTATGGCAGAAACAAGAACGAACAGGCATTCAAAGCCTACTGGGACAAAATCAAAAAGAAGTAATCAAATGAAAAATTTTTGACATGAAACTGCAAATAAAGTCAGATGTTGCTAGCCAAACATCTGACTATTTGCTTTTATTATCCTGTTTTTTTGCTAATTATTGTTTCATTGTCTATTATGCACAATTTGAATGTGAATAATTTGTGACGCAAGAAATTTTATTATTCTTTAAGAGAAAATTATTAGCGGTTCAATAATGTAGAATTAAAGAGTAATTGTGGAGTAGTGTTGAGTAGCTTCACACGTGCAACAAAAAAATAATTCTGGAGGAAATCAAAATGGTAAAAAGACAACACAAAATCATGTGCCTTGTGCTTTGCCTTATGCTGGCGGTTTCAACCGTATTCGTTGGTGCAGTAAGTGCTTCTGCTGCAACAGGCGATACTGTTTACGTTAGGGTAAACAACGGCTGGTCAAACGTTAACTGCTATATGTGGACTGACGGTGTCGGCAGCAACGCAACTTGGCCGGGTAAAGCAATGACAAAGGTTGAGGACGGTGTATATTCTTACACTCTTGACAAGGATTACACATCGGTAATCTTCAACAACGGCTCAGATCAGACAGACGACCTTGCATACCAGGGTCACGGCAAAATCTATGACCTTTCAAAGAAAACATGGTCGGATTATGCAGGTGCTCCTTCACAGGACGCAACTGCTCAGAGACCTACAAGCGCAACAACAGCAACAACTGCTACAACAGCAACAACTCCCAGCGGTGAAGGCACAACTGTTTACCTCAACAACGAGGCAGGTTGGGCAACACCTGTTGCTTATATGTGGAACAGCAATTCTGACAGCAACGGTTCATGGCCGGGCGTAAAGATGACAAACATTGGTGGCAACATCTATCAGTATACCGCATCAAAGTCATATGCAAAATGCATCTTCAGCAACAGCGGTCAGTCACAGACAGCAGACCTTACTGCAAAGGACGGCTATGTATACAACAACAAGACTAATCAATGGTCTGTTTATGATACAAGCCCTCTCCAGGTTAAGGAATTTACTGCTGATCCTGCATCAAACATCTACACAGGTACAGATGTACAGCTTTCTGCAACTGCTGCCAATAAGAGCGGCGCAGCAGTAAGCTACAAGTTCTCTGTTACTAACGCACAGGGCGGAACATCAACACTTTCCGACTTCTCTTCAGCAAAATCAGTAACATGGACTCCTACAGTTGCAGGTGAATACACAATTACATTTGACTTTAAGGACACAGACGGCAACACAAACAACCGTACAATGACTCTTGAAGTTAAGGACGACTCAGCAATTGTTAAGCCAATCATCAAGAGCGTTACTCCTGCAAACCTTAACCTTATCAAGGTTAACGCAACTGCTACTGTAACAGTTAAGGCAGGCGGCGGTAAGACAGGTACTAACCTTCTTTTCTACAAGTATGTTGTAACTGATCCTAACGGTGCTCAGAACACACCTTACTACACACTCAACAACATTTACACATTCGTTCCTACAATGAAGGGTGAATACAAGGTTAATGTTTATGTACAGGGTTCTGACAACAGCACAATAAACAAGACTTATACTTACACAGCTGCAGACGATGTTACTGAGCCTACAACAGTTGTTGTTCCTACAACTGCTCCTCAGCCAACAACAGTTCAGCCTACAACTGTTAAGCCTACAACAGCTCCTCAGCCTGCAACAAAGCCACAGCCAACTACTTCACCGGTTCAGCCGACTACAGCAGTTCAGCCGACAACTGCTCCCGAAAGACTCCGCGGTGATGTTAACGGTGACGGTGCTGTAACTGTTCTTGACTCAACATATCTCCAGAAGTCACTTGTTAACATTTCTGGTGTACCTTCACTCGATCAGCTTGATCTTGCGATTTGTGACCTTGACGGTGACGGCGTAATCAGCATCAAAGACGCAACAATTATCCAGACAATTGTTGTAAATATGAAATAAGCCAAATAAGTAAAAAAAGATTGGAGATATACTTATGACAAGAATCAAGAAGCTGTGTGCACTTGTTCTTGCTGTAATGATGGTTGTAACCGTAGGCGTAATTTCTGTAAATGCAGCTCAGAGTTCCGACTCTGATGCTGTTGCTGCGGATACAACAGATACAGGCATTACAATTCATGTAAGAATGAATGATGACACACAGCCATATGTATATTTGTGGAACTCGCTTCCTACAAACAGCGCTATGTCAAAGTCTTACCCCGGTGAGAAGATGACAAAGGGCGACAAATGGTACAACTACCATGTAGCTGATGTTACAAAAGTAAACGCAATTATCACAGACGCTGATGGCAAGCAGTATTCTTCGGAGAAAAAGCTTGAGTCAGCAGCAAGCTCAGACTGGTACTGTGAAAACGGTAAATGGTCAAAGTACAACCCTGACGAGCCGGATCCGGTTGGCAGTGTTGATATGCGTGAAGAAACAATCTACTTCGTTATGACAACTCGTTTCTATGACGGCGATACAGGCAACGATGTTCATTGTTGGGATGACGGCACAGCCGGCAACGGTGATGACGACCCTGCATGGCGTGGTGACTTCAAGGGTCTTGGCGAAAAGCTCGACTACATCAAGGCTCTCGGCTTCAGCGCAATCTGGGTAACACCTGTTGTTACAAACGGATCAGGCTATGACTACCACGGCTATCATGCTATGGATTTGTCAACAGTTGATGCTCGTTATGAAAGCTCAGACTACACATACGAGGATCTTATTCACGATGCTCACCAGAAGGGCATGAAGATTATTCAGGACGTAGTTCTTCAGCACACAGGTAACTTTGGTGAAGCATACTTCTGTAATCTTTTCACAAAGGATACAACTAAAGACCTTGGCAACCTTCAGGAGTCATTGATTCCTACACAGTATCTTCTTGATACATACGGCCTTAAGTCACCTGAGGAATACTGGGCTCAGAAGCCGGGTGTTCAGTATCAGCAGAGACTTAACCTTATGAAGAATGTTACTTACTCAGGCGACAACGGTAACTCAACCGGTCCTCAGCCTGCAGAACAGGACTTCTCTATGAATAAGATTTCACAGAGTGATACTTACAACCCGAACAACTACTATCATACAGGCTATTTCCAGAGCCCTAACTATGATGACTGGACAACAAAGTTCAGCCAGATTGCAGGTGACTGCGTTGACCTTAACACAGAGAACCCTGCAGTTGCAGAATATGTTGTAGATTCATATTCAAAGTATATGGATATGGGCGTTGACGGCTTCCGTGTTGATACCGTTCGTCACATTCCGAGAGTATCTCTCAACATTATGTTCAATGACCAGCTTATGGACGCTGCTAAGGCAGCAGGCAAGCCTAACTTCTATATGTTCGGCGAAATCTGCACAAGATACACATCAGTTTGGTATCGTGGCCATGCCGAGGAGTCAACTCCTTACTACACATGGAAAGAGTCTAACTCTAAGTGGGCAGACAGCTGGCACTGGGGCACATCAGCTTCAGACATCAACGACAACATGAACCTCGTTCTTCAGCATTATCTTGAAGAAGATAATTACAACGGTGATATGGATTCTACACAGCCAAAGAGCGACAACGCTTACCTTGACGGTATTACATATCACGGTTCCGACCGTTCTAGGGCATCAGGCATGGATGCAATTGACTTCCAGATGCACAGAATGTTCGGTAGCGCTAAGAACGCTTATAACTTCGCTATTAACAACGACCAGTATTACAATGATGCAACATACAGCGTAATGTATGTTGATTCACACGACTATGCTCCTGAACAGCCGGATGAAACAACTCGTTTCACAGGCGGTACACAGACATGGGCAGAGAATATGGATCTTATGTTCACATTCCGTGGTATTCCTTGCGTATACTATGGTTCAGAAGTTGAGTTCAAGAAGGGTGAGCTTATTGATAAGGGTACACTTATTTCTCTTGAAAACTCAGGTCGTGCATACTTCGGTGATTATCTTGAGGGTACTGTAAACGCTACTGACTTCAGTGAGTACACAGCATCAGGCACTGTTGCTGACACTCTTGCAAGCCCGCTCAGTAAGCACCTTTCAAAGGTTAATGCTATTCGTCGTGCTATCCCCGCTCTCCAGAAGGGTCAGTACACAGCATCAAACACATATGTAACAGGTGGAGATATGTCTTATGTTCGCCGTTATACTGACGACAACACAGACAGCCTTGCACTCGTTTCAATTTCTTCAGGTGCAACATTTAAGAACATTCCTAACGGCAAGTATGTTGACGCTGTTACAGGTGATGTTAAGTATGTTACTGACGGTACACTTACAGTTCCGGAACTTGCTAAGGCTAACATGAGAGTATATGTATGCTGCGCAAGCGGATTTACAGGTATCGACGGTCAGATTGGCGGAGATTCAGCTTACGCTAAATAATTCCGACTCGGTTTATTCCTGAATCTGTAATTAAACAAAATAATTACGGCACTCCGATATTTTTCGGAGTGCCGTTTTTTCTGCAATTTTCCAAAATTAGTATAAAATAACAGTCGGGTAGCAGAAACTTACATTCAGTAAGTCTGCTACCCGATTTTTGCTTATAACAACTGCAATTTGGTTAAAGTTATAATCGACACTCGAAAATTTCGTTGGTGTCGGAAAAACCGTGTGATTTGTACCATTCCTCCGAATTTTCGCTTGGCCATGCAAAGACAAGTTCACATTTAATTGACGAAAGGTAGCTTTTTACATAATCAAGTACCTGAGTGCCGATACCCTTGCCACGATATTCTTCAAGTGTGAATACCTTCGTTAAATACGCAATAAATTCACGCTTTGAGTTTGGTGTGGGAATTGTCGGAATAAGGTATACAAACATTGCCGACAGGATTTTTGCGTTCTCGTCCTCGGCAACAAAGATTTTATATCCTTCGTCTGTGTATAAAAAAGCAATGAAGTCCTCTTGAAAAACCGATTTAGTCACACCGTCGGTGTTGTGTTCACCGTAAGTATTGTCGTCCTCAACAGCGTGAGTCCAGCTCATTTCCGCAAGCTGAACAAAATCTCTGTCCTGAGCCTCTCTTATTACCATCTCATCACCCTATCAAATAATTTGGTTACAAGATAAGTATAACACAGATTTCAGCGATTACAAGGCTAATGAAAGTCTAATTGTCTTGAACATTCATTCAAAGTCAGAAAATTACTTTTGTGCCAAAAATTCCTTGCCGGCTTTATCGGTTGCTATAATTGCTTTTATGAACGCTTCTTCGGCCGGATTATCGGGAACATATTTCCATTCAACAACGCTTGCGGCTTTGTGGGCAATTGCCGGCACATCTTCGGGAGTAAGTGCAATTTCGCCGAGGGTACAGGGAAGCCCTATACTGTGGTTGAATTCAAAAATTCTCTGTCTTTCTTCAAGCTGTTCGTCATAGGTCAGCAGACAAAGCACGCCGAACGATACGATTTCACCGTGCAGATGATTGTGTTCACACTGCGGAAAGAGCGAAGCACCGTAGTAAACGCAGTGTGCAAGTGATGAATTGTAGTAATAATCCTCCGCAGGGTCGGGATTGTTCTCGTGAACTGTAAAGTTTGAAACAAGTCCCGCAGTGATGATAATGTCAAGCGCAACCTGTTCAATTGCCTCTGTCGGCACATTGTTTTTGCAGTCCTCAAGAGCCTGTTTGCCAAAATTTATGAGCGGTTCGGTACTTGCGGAGGCAATTGCCTTGCCAAGCAATGGGGTGTGAATCATATTCTTCCCACGGCAAGCAAATACTACCTCATATTCTTTTGAAAGTGCGTCACCGATTCCGGCCCACATAAGTTTTTCGGGAGATTCTGCAATGATTTTGGTATTGATAAATGTGTGGATTGCAGGTGCTTTGTGGTATGAATATTCCTTGAAAGTGCCGTCGGGATTGTACATTACCGAAAGCGAAGTGCAAGACGCACAGTTTGACGCAATTGTCGGGAATGCAAACAGCGGCTTGTCATATAAAGAACAATAGGTTTTTGCCGTGTCAACAGCTCGACCGCCTCCGACACCGAATACCATATCAGCCTTTTGTACAGACGGATTGTTCTTTACTTTTTCAACATTTTCATAGTTGGAGTCGCCACCGTACCATACAAAATCAATGATTTCAATGTCAGAGCCTTTAATCCCCTCAAGCAAGGCTTCTTTTGACTTTTCCATAGCGGTTTTACCGCCGACTACAACCGCTTTTTTGCCGTAAGGTTTCACGATTTCGGGAATTGATTTGTAGCAATTAACCCCAACGCTGTAACTCGGTAAAAATTCGCTGTATGTGTGTGACATAATTTATCCCTCCGAAAACAATACTTGTAAGTGAATTATATCACCGCAGTTTGTATATTTCAATACATTAGCACAATAAATTGTTTAAATTATTATTTTACGACAGATGAAAATATGCACACATCTTATGCAATTTAGCAAAAAATTGCGAAGAATATTCGTGAAATTTACTTATGGAAATGGTTTTTGCAAAGTGTTATAATCTTGTAAATATATATAAGAAGGGCGGTGCTTTTATGCAGGAAATATACGGACAGAAAACAGACAGACAGCTTGCAGCAAAGCAGAGAATAATTGCGGTTGCGGCAGGCAGGGAAAAGGCAGACCTTGTTTTAAAAAACGCAAAGTATCTTAATGTGTTTTCAAATGAATTTTTGTGCGGTGACATAGCCGTTGCAAACGGACTGATTGCCGGTGTCGGAAAATATGACGGTAAAACAGAGATTGATGTTAGCGGAAAACTCGTTCTCCCCGGCTTTATTGATGCACATATTCACCTTGAAAGTTCAATGGTGACTCCTGCTGAATTTGCAAAGGCAGTTGTTGCCCACGGTACAACCACAGTCATAACCGACCCTCACGAAATCGCAAATGTATTGGGCATTGACGGAGTTGAATATATGATTCAGGCATCGCAAAATTTGCCGATTGATGTTCATTTTATGATGCCGTCATGTGTGCCTGCCACAGAAATTGACGAGAGCGGTGCGGAGCTTGACTGCAAGGATATTGACTTGTACTTGGATAATAAAAAGGTACTCGGACTTGCAGAGATGATGAACTATGTCGGTGTTATCAACGGCGATAAAAATGTGCTTTCAAAAATTGTCACCTCGCAGGCTCATCACAAGAAGATTGACGGCCACGCTCCTGAGCTTTCGGGCAATGACCTCAACGCATACATTGCCGCAGGTGTCTATTCCGACCACGAGTGTTCCACCTTTGAAAATGCCCTTGAAAAGCTGAGAAAAGGTCAGTTTATTATGATTAGAGAGGGTACTGCCGCTCATAATCTCAAGGCACTTATGCCGCTTTTGACTCAGCAGTATTACTCAAGGTGTATGTTTGCAACAGATGATAAGCATCCAAGCGATTTGCTCTATGGCGGTCATATTGACTACATTGTAAAACAGGCGCTGAAAAACGGTGCAGATCCGATTGTTGCCCTCAAAACAGCAACCCACCATGCCGCAAGATACTTTTTGCTCAATAACAAAGGTGCGATTGCTTCGGGTTATCTTGCCGATATTGTTGTTGTCGATAATCTTGAAGATTTCAATGTTGAAACTGTTTTCAAGTGTGGCAAGCTTGTTTTTGACGGCGAAGTTAAGGACTTTTCTGCTCCCACAGTTGATGAAAAGCTTGCCGAAAAATGCTTTGACACTTTTCATCTTGACAGCGTAACTCCGAGCAGTTTCAAGGTTGACGGAAAACTCGGGCTTATCGGTCTTGTCGGCGGTGAATTGCTCACACGCAATCTCGGCACAGCCGATAAAATTGATGTGGAAAACGATATTCTGAAAATTGCCTGCATTGAGCGTCACAAAGGCACAAACCATATCGGTGTCGGCTATGTTAAAGGCTATTCGCTGAAATCGGGTGCAGTCGCAACCTCGGTTGCCCACGATTCGCACAACATTATCACAGTCGGCTGTAATGATGACGATATAGCCGTTGCCGTGAACGCAATCAAGGACAGCAAGGGCGGTATCGCAGTTGTTGAAAACGGCAAAATCAAGGCTCTGCTCGAACTCCCGATTGCAGGCTTGATGTCCGATGAACCGCTGACAACCGTAAACGAAAAGCTTGAAAATGCAAAGTCATCTGCATATGAACTCGGTGCGGACAAAAGCATTGATCCGTTTATGACTCTCTCGTTTCTGAGTCTGCCCGTTATCCCAAGCTTGAGAATAACCACCAAAGGTGTGTTTGATGCGGAAAATTGGAAAATGCTCTGATGTGCGGAAGCTTTTAACAATACAATAAAATATTAAATAATTAAACAGGAAAACAAAATGCGTATTTGTCACTTTGTTTTCCTGTTTTATTTTGTAAAAGGGTTATAGTCATTTTACAGTCACTTTGCATTTGTATAATTTGAATATAAAAGAAATTGGTTGATTTAAAGCATATAGCAATACAATATTAAATAATAGCCATTGTGCAATATTTACAAATTATTGTGTAAAAATTTGTCGTAAAAATTACCTGATTTGCTTGAAATATTATTAAAATGTGATATAATAGCATTATAAAGTCAATGTATAAAAAGTATTGCAATAATAATTACAGAGCTAATTGAAGTGTAATCTACTGAATTTTCAGTTGTATACGACTAAAGATACAATAACTTAAAATTAAAAACATCAAAATATTATAAATAATTTAAACAGATAAACCGTGCATTTGCGTTTGTTTAAATGGTAAATCTGTACAATGGCTTGTGAGGAGGTCTGGATATTAAGAAAAATGAGGTGACGAAATGAAATTCTATAAAAGATTATTAGCAATGGCAATTGTGGCAACCGTTTTTATTTCCGTTTTTGCATTTGGTGCAACGGCATACGGATCTGATAATAATATTCCGTTTTCAGTGAAGGTTCCCGGATACCTGGGTAAGGTTTATACAAAGGCAGAGTACAGAGGTAATTCAGGACCGGAAGTTCCTTGGAAAGTTAATTTTACTTATTCAGAAGAAGGTAAAGGTACCATAATGTATTTCTATCTTTCAGGACCTTGGTATTCAAAACAATCGAATGTAAAAGCTGTAAAACAGGGAAGTGACAAAAAATATTTTGCTGCGTATGATTCCTGTAAAAATATGAATGTTGGACTTGCTGTTATGAACAATAATGAGAAAGATGGCAATACATATGAAGTCGCAGGATATTGGGATGAAGAAACAGCAAAACACGCATTTTCTTACTAAAAAGTTTTACTGTTTTAAAAAAATTACTGTTAGTTAATTAACTTTTATTTCTCATAAGTCATTTGCAGATTTACCATATAACTATATAGCAAATTAGCCTGTAAATTGAGGTGAAAATTATGTCATATTATATTACCCGAATATTTAATAACAAACTTAAATTAAGTGTTATACTTTTTATTTTTGTAGCTCCGATTTTAGATATATTGATGGCTTTTGTAGATGTGTTCAAAGGAGCTTCTGTTCCTGTTCCCGGATTAGTTACTTTTTTGGGGTCTTTTATGACGGCAGGACTGCGAGGCGTGTTGAAAGGGTATTTACCGTTGTTCTTGGCAATTATTGTTGCGGATGATTGCATTGAAGATTACAGAATAGGATACAAAAATATTCTTATCACAAAAAGAGGTAAGAATAAGTATTTTGCATTAAATATGCTTAAAAGTTTTACTGTTTCGTTTTTTGTGCTTATAATTCCTCTCTTACTCAATCTCCTTATGGTGCATATTGTTTTTGCGGGAGGTACATATATTCCTGCTGATGTGGAAATGCTGAAATCTGAATCCAATCTACTTCAGTCTTACAGCAATCCGATGTTTTATAACATACTTTATATTCTTGTTTTTTCATTCATTGGCGGTATTGTGGGAAGCGGTGCAACGGCACTTGCAATGGCATTTCCAAACAGATTTATTCTTTATCCGTTAGCTTTCATATTATGGTATATATCGACTGCCATCAAACCGTCTATCATAGGAGCATTAACCCCGTTTACTGTGGATCCTTTATCACATTATACTTTTACAATTATTTTTGTAGTAGCAATAAATATAGTTGCTGCTCTGTTTTCGTTCTTTAAGGTGACTAAGTATGATCAGGTGTAAATTAAAAAAGTATGCAATCGTACTTCCGCTTTGTGCAGTGTTTTTCACTCTGCTTTGCACATACACATATTTGCGATTTTATAATTATTTTAATTCGGATTATGCTGAGAAGTTAAGCCCAAAAGGTGTTTTTTACAGAGTTGCAGGCAACGGAGATTTTAATGCATCAGGTAATGTTGTTTGCATTTTCATAGTAGTGTTTGTTCTGTTTTTGTTTTACATATTTACCGATGAGAATGTAAGTTACATTGTAAGACTGAAATCAAGAGCCTCTTTTGTTACAAGAAGAATTGCTGATTGTGCGGTATTTGCTTTTCTGTTTTCATTTTTGATAGAAGCAGTCAGCGTAGTTGCGGCACTCATCTGCTTTGACATTAACCTGATTTTAGAATCGAATTTTCTGCAATATTCGGCACTTGAACTTTTGACTTTGTTTTTGTTTTATTTCAGAGCAGGACTCGTTATGCTCTCATTCGGAATAATCATTTCTCCGAAAGTTGCTCCAATTATCACCATAGCTCTGATTTTTACAGAGTTTTTTGCAGATGTAGCTTTTATGATAAGCAGGGTATGGCTTCCGTTCAGAGATGCCATAGTGTTGTCAAGACTTATGAACGGCGAAATGGTTCTGTCGGATATGTGGGGCATTATATTAAGAGCATTGCTTATGATGTTTATGCTTATCTTCTCTTCCTACTTTTTGTATCAGAAAAAGGATGTTTTGAGTAATGTTAAAAAGTAAGCTTGTTTTGTCGATAATACTGATTGTTGCGTGCTTTGCTCAATTGTTCAGTTGTGTATTTCAGGGGAACTTTCAAAATGCCTTTATGATTGGTTTAGCCCCAAGCGATTACGGCCTTGAAATTACAAAATTTCTGCCGCTTTTGCTGCCTGTGTGTTTTATTCTCTTCTTTACAAGCGGCTCAATTGAGAACCTTAAACAAGGCTACGGCAAGATGTTGATTGTACGCAATTATTCAAAAACAGTGCTGATTTTAAAGCGTTGTCTTAACAATTTTATAGCATTGATTTGCATTGTTTTGTTCCAGTTCATAATCTTTTTTGTTGCAAGAGAAAGTATGACTCCCGTTGAAAGCGGAACTCTTAAATCTTTGATTATGTACTTTCTGACAATTTTTTCTCTGATAGTTATTCAGTCTTTGCTTGAAATCAGTATTCCTGCACATGTTGTGAATATAGGAATTTTCACCTATTGCTTTATTGCGTACTATTTGGTTCAGAATTTTGTTGACGCACCGATTTGGAAAATGATTCTCTTCCCGAGTTTGATGTTCGGAATGCAGAACGGTGCTGTGTCGGGCGAGAGCATTTACTACGGATACCTGTTATTCATAGTTGCGTTAAACGCTTTGTGCATTTTTATTCTGAATTTGAGATTTAAGAAAACCGATATTTTTTGAGGTGATATTATGGTAGAAATAAAAAATTATTGTAAAAGTATCAAATCAAGACCGATTTTAAATAATGTAAGTTACAATTTTGAGTACGGCAAAATCTACGGAATTTACGGACACAACGGTTCGGGCAAAACTATGCTTTTGAGAGCAATTGCAGGCTTGCTTGTTCCCGACAGTGGCTCTGTTGTGATTGACGGAAAGGTTTTGCACAAGGATATGTCGTTCCCTCCGAGCATAGGCATCGTGATTGAAAATATGAACCTGTTGCCCCAGTACAATGCTTTTGACAATCTGAAAATCCTCGGCAAAATCAAGAAAACCGCCACAGATGAGGATATAAAAACAGCGCTTGAGCGTGTGGGATTAAAGTCTGATTTAAAGGTGAAAAAGTTTTCGCTTGGTATGAAACAGAGGCTGAATATTGCTCAGGCTGTGTTTGAAAAGCAGAAAATAATCCTGCTTGATGAACCGACAAATGCACTTGATAATGACGGTGTACAGCTGATTTACAAGCTTCTTAAAGAAGAAAAAGAAAGAGGTGCGCTCGTAGTTATCACAACTCATCACAAAGAGGATTTGGAAGAAGTTTGTGATGTTGTTTTGAAAATGACAGAAGGTGAGCTGCATGAAAAGTAAACTGTTTATTCATAAATTTTTCATTGTTCTTTGCATCTCGGTTGCCGCTTTGCTCGGATTGTCTTTCCTTGCCAGAGCGACAATCGTAAATAACAGATTTGAACAAATGGCTGTTGATGAAAAATATCGCCTAAAGGCTTCAGCTGACGGTCAGTTTGTAATTCAGTTTCAAGACGATGAAAACGGAAATTTTTATGCCACTGTCGGCTTGTTTCAGGGCGGATATTACGGCTTGGACGATGCGTATATTCCGACTTCATATGATGAAAATACAAAAATAACCGCTATTGAAAAGGAAGCTTTCAGCGGCTTTGATTGTCTTAAAAAAGTTGTTATCCCCAACGGCATTTGTGAAATCAAGGATGACGCATTTAAGGATTCAAAAAATATAACGGAAATTTATATTGCGCCCTCCGTAAATAAGATTGCAAAAACCGCTTTTGACGGCATTGACAACCTTACGATATATGCCGAAAAGGGTTCTTATGCCGAAAAATTTGCGGTTGAAAATAAAATCAATTATAAAAACTATACGACCGAGCCTGAAAATCCGGAGGCTAAAAATACCGATTATTCAAAAATCAGAAACGGTGCGTATTACGGCGAATATTATAATTATGATGTTATCTATGATGACGGCAAGCCCGTGTGCGTAATAACTAACTATAACCCAATGTCGTCAGAGGAAAAGCTTGAAATTCCTGCACATATTGACGGCTTGGATGTGATTTCAATTGCAGATGACGCAATAAATTACGGCGGTGCAAAGGAAACAGTCGTTCCCGATACAGTAAAATTCATTGCCGATAATGCGTTCAAAGAATCCTACTCCCTTGAGGATATCTACCTGACCAAAAATGTGTCTTACATAGGAAAATCTGCCTTCAAAGACTCAAAAGACCTAACAATCCACGCTCCGACAGATTCCTATGCACACACCTTTGCGACCGAAAATAAAATAAATTTCAAAGCTACAGACGATTAAATCCGATGAGCAATGAATAAATCATAAACTTTTATGTGCACGCAAACAAAACTTCCTAAAATGATATTTCTAACGCCTTGCAGGATATGATTATCATTAAGTGAAAATACGAAGTGTCAGAAAAGTGTTAGAAATACAAGGAGTATAGTGTTAGAAAGCCCATAAGCAGAAAATAAAAAGTCCTCAAAAACGGCTTGCTTAAGCCATTTTTGAGGACTTGTTTGTGGCAGGGGCAGAAGGACTTGAACCCTCGGCACGCGGTTTTGGAGCGGCTCAGAAGTGGTATTATCTTGTATCGCCTAATGCTGCAAAGTCCAAAAAGCACAGTAATTATCAGCAATCTCAGGATTTTGTAACACTGAACAATATTTAATATATTGTTCTTTATTTTCTAAAATTCAGAAAGTTTTTTAGAAAAATTTTTAGAAAACCCTTACAAGATTTCATCAGTCAAAAAACTGCCAATGCATAATATTCAGAATCAACCCCAAAAATTATCGAAAAATAACCCCTAAAACAACCAAAAACTGAGGACAATTTTCATATCCTCGGCTTTATTTTTTCTGTTTATTCTTTTTTTAATAAATCAAAAAGGGAGGATTCATGATTAGGAATATTTGATACTCTTTTATATTCTTTAATTGCATTAATTAAAGAATCAACATCTTCAAAATATTCCGTTATAAAGGTTTTACTTTTCACATTTTCATAAGATAAATCTTCTTTACAATAGC
>CAJMRT010000032.1 GCA_905215855.1 uncultured bacterium | reverse complement strand
AGGCGGTGTAAAAATTACATGGAACAAGGTTGACGGTGCTTACGGCTACAGACTTTATTACAGACCTGCATCAGGCGGTTGGAAGAGATTCAAGGACACAACTTCAACAAGCTTTACCGATTCGAGTGTAGTACCAAACAAAACCGAAACTTATACAATCCGTTGCCTTGACAAAGACGGCAACACAATCAGCGGATATAATTCAAACGGTTGGTCAATTAAATACACGCCCGTTGCTCCGACAATTTCAAAACTTGAAAACACATCAAGCGGTATTAAACTGACTTGGAACAAAATCGCAGGTGCTTACGGCTACAGACTTTATTACAGACCTGCCTCGGGCGGTTGGAAAAGATTTAAGGATACAACAGCAACAAGTTATACAGATTCGAGTGTCGTACCGAACAAAACCGAAACATACACAATCCGTTGTATTGACAAGAACGGCAACACAATCAGCGGTTTTAACTCAAACGGTTGGTCAATTAAATATGTTCCTGTTGCACCGACAATTTCAAAACTTGAAAACACATTGAGCGGTATTAAGCTTACTTGGAACAAAATTGCAGGTGTTTACGGCTACCGTCTTTATCGCAAAACTTCAACAGGTTGGAAGAGATTTAAAGACACAACCGCAACAAGCTTTACAGATTCGGCGGTAAGTGCAAATCAAACCAAAACCTACACAATCCGTTGCATTGACAAGGACGGTAAAACCGTCAGTGGCTTTAACTCAAAGGGTTGGTCTAAGAAATACACTGCGTCAACTCCGTCAATCAGTAAGCTCGAAAATACATCGGGCGGAATTAAGCTCAGTTGGAACAAAGTTACAGGTGCTTACGGCTATCGACTTTATCGCAAAACTTCTTCGGGTTGGAAGAGAATAAAAGATACAACCGCTACGACCTATACCGACAGTGCCGTAAAATCCGGCAGAACCGAAACCTATACAATCCGCTGTATTGACAGGAACGGCAAAACCGTCAGCGGATATAACTCAAAGGGTTGGTCAAAAAAGTATGTCTACAATCCGCCAAAGTCAATTAAGCTGAACAAGACATCAGTCTATATCGGCAAAAAGGAAAGCGTTACGCTCAAGTACACACTTTCAGCGGGTTCAACAAGCACAGTAACATGGTCATCAAGCAACAAAAATGTTGCAACCGTGTCAGGTGGAAAAGTTACCGCCAAAGGTGCAGGCGCAACTACAATCACAGCAACAACCGCAAACGGCAAAAAAGCCACCTGTAAGGTGACTGTTATCAATGGCGTGAGAACATACTATACTTGCACGAGTGGAAACCGAACTGTTGCAGAGTACTCTGTTGTAGTTCCTGCCGGCTGTTATGATAAAAAATCAAGCGGTGGCTGGAGATGTTACTATGAAAAGTACAATTATGACAAATATGATATGGGTTATGTGGGAGCTATTTTGTTCACAGAGAGTTCGTATTCACAGTTATCTCCTCCTGCACCGAACTTTACTAAACTCGGTGAGAAAAACGGCTATGTTTTTGGATATACAAAGGCAACAGGTCTTGAATTTATCGCAGATGATATAACATCCGCAAAAAAATATTCAACAGCTTGTCAAAATTTCAACTATGCTGTAAAAACATTCAGATTTGAATAACAGTCGGTGTTAATTTAAGGGGGAAGGTGCAATGAGCAAATTTTGCGAAAAATGCGGAAATCAGTTAAATGATGATGATGTATTCTGCGAAAAATGCGGAACTCGTGTAGAGTCAGGGAAAATGACAAATAGCACAGATACAGCACAGTCTGTATCGGGAAGTGTTTCACAACAAGCAACCGTACAGCCTGAGGTTGTGATTCTTCAAAAGAAAAAGATGAATCCGTTAAAAATAATCATTCCGATTGTTTCGGGAGTGCTGGTTGTTACACTGGTTATTGCGTTAGTAATGATGCTTGGCAAAAGTGTGGTAAAAACATCGAAAGACGGAAAAAAGGTGTTTGCGTTTAACCCAAAAGAGTTTGTTGAGCGTTACAATGAAACTAATGCCGATGTTTTGACATCTGAATTTGATTTTTCTTCATTTGAACATAGCACTAACGATGACGGTAACGATTTGTATAAAAAGACATACAGTGATGCGGCATATGTGTTGTTTACTGATGGGGCGGGTTATGCCAGTAATGTTGAAACAATCAAATATTGGTATGATTCAGAAGAAAGCTATACACCGCCGGGCGGCATTGTCAGGGAACTACGTGCAGTATATCCTGATTTATCTTATGATGAAGCTGAATCAATTTTAATTGCTGCAAAAAAGATTAGTTATTTTGGATATGAATATCGTGATGTGAAAATTTCGTACGAATACAATAAAAATAATAGTACTCAGAGTTGGTTTATATCACCTAAATAACAGGAGGAAAATATGTTTTGTTCAAAATGCGGAAATAAGCTTGATGATGGCGCTGTGTTTTGCTCTGCTTGCGGAAACAAAGTGGCGAGCAATCGGAATGTAAACACACAGCAACAGACCAATAATACGACGCAACAGTCGGTTTACACGCAACAGGCTAATCAACAGACAAATCAGTCCTGTTCGTATGGGCAGGGCGTTCCGTACGGAAATCAGCAAACTGTAAATTATCAGACATATCAGGTTTCATACGGAAATTCTCCGCTTGAGGAGCTTCGCAAAAAGTTACAGATAGATATGATAATTTGGATTGTTGTTGCAAGTATTCAGGCAATTCTTGCGGTGTACTTTTTTATAACGGGAATGACATTGTCCTCGTATTATCTCGGCGATTTTGCAGGGAATTATTACATAAACGGAATTGCGCTTGCAATTGTTTCTGTATTGAACTTTGTAAGTTCATACAAGACAAGCAACATGCGTACAAGGATAGCAACAGTACCGACAGGAATTGTCGGTGAGTATGAGGCTTTGGCACCGTATGTTATCAATCTCGTATATAACGCAATTTTCGGCGGATTGATTGGTATTGTGGGTTCAATTTACGGTTTTGTTATCCGCAGTTATGTTATGAAAAACAAATTCTATTTTATCAAAATTGAAGAGAATTACAGAAAGAACCCACACGATAATTTTTGGCGTTGCTCAAATTGCGGAAGAGTTAATCCGTCATTTGAAGAAATTTGTATATGCGGTGTCAAGAAAGATGACACAGAAAATACACAGTGAGTTTTGAGAGGAAGTGCAAAAAGATGAACAAAGATACCATATTGAAAATAGTAGGAGTTGGGTGCGGAATACTAATTGCAGTGCTTGGATTGTATTTTATGTTTTCTGCATAATTTTGATGAGATTGATAAATGGGAGGAATAAAAATGAAATATTGTTCAAAATGCGGTTCGCCAATAAATGATGACGCTGTGTTCTGTGCAGGTTGCGGAACAAGGGTTAGTGATAACAACACAAATCAAAATGTTGAAAACTTACAGCCAACGGCAGAGCCTGAAAAAGTTGTTCAGCCAACAGTAGAACAGACAGTAAACAAAGAAAAACCAAATGTGACAAATACCGTTCCGATTCAGCAACAAAGTGTGTATGAAAATATCGGTACAGCAGAACAAAAACCGAAAAAGAAGAGTAAAAAAGTCCTCTTTATACCTATTGTGGTTGTGTTGGTGCTTTGCATAACAGCAGGCATTATATTTGTACCGAGCATATTCTCAGGCGGTGCACCAAAGGTTGTTCCAACCGATGAAAATAAGGCTTTGTTTGATGTAACATTTGAAGAATTTAAAGCAGGCATCATAAACAATGCAAACAAACTGAATGAGAAGTTTAGCGATGTTATAGATGAAAAATCTCAACAGACAGAATGTATTAAGTCACTTAGTAACGAGGACAATTGGACTTCATGGACAAACAAAGACGGAAACATTGTACATAAGTGGACTTATAAATATGGCGATGATAGTAGTTTGTCGGTTGATGTTAGTGTTATCGTTGACAGCAAAAGCAATAAAATTGTAGGCTCTGCTGTTACTTCATACTATCCTGATACACCAATAAAAACAATTGTTACATCGTACCTGTTGTTTGGTAATAACTTAAGTGATGAAAATTTTGAAATTTTAGAAAATCTAACCTTGTATTGCATGAATAATTATGATGATAATCCGCTCTTGTTTCTTGGAAACATAGGAATTTCAATGACAGAAGAGGATTATGATGTTACCTATACTTATCTTCCGTTAAGTGAAAAGATGAAAGAAGAATATTCGTCAAACGGAGTATGGATTTCACCCGAAAACCTGTATAGATTTGACAAAGTGCTTTCTGCAAGGTATGGTATTGAGTATGAGTGGAAAACCCTTGATGAATTTATAAAATCACTTGGGGCTTAGTAATTAGGATAGGTGAGTTTATGCCATTTTGCGAGAAATGCGGAAAAGAGATTAAAGACGGTGACAGGTTTTGTACTCGGTGCGGTGCAGAGGTAAAGTCTTTGTCGATGACCTCGGTTAATGAAAAACCGACTGATATAAAGTCGGATAAAAAGTCAAAGAAAAAATTAGTCGTCATAATTTCCGCTGCATCGGCAGTTGCGGTTGTGTTGGCTGTATGTGCGATTGTATTATTGCCGAAAATGTTCGTCAATAATAATGCCGAGCAAGCTGTTAAAGCAACCACCCAACAGGTTACAACGGAAATTCCGACAACAGCAGAACCTACAACTGTTGAACCGACCACAGATATTCCAACAACGGCAAAGTCTACTACGATTGAGCCTACAACAGCCAAGCCGACCGAGCCCGAAACATCGAAAGATGACGGCGAAGGTAATTCGAACGGTGACGGCAGATGTTATTTTAACGGCTTTTCAATTGAAGTTCCCGAGGATTATACATATGAGGTTGATGGTGATAAGGTTACTTTTTATGAATCGTATAATCACGAACATTCCGAAACAGGCTCGGACGGATTTTTATTCGCTATTGACTGGACATATGACGGAACGGTCAGCATAGATTCAAGCAGGCTCGGAAGTAAGGACGGTAAGTATTTTATGTACATTCATCCAACAGGCTTCGGAATGTTGGAGGACGAATACGCAAATCAGCGAATGGTTGATGCCAGAGCTGAAACAGAAGATGTACTTTCATCGTTCAGAGTTGAATAACCGAAAACAACGCAGTGCGTATTGCATTGCGTTGCTTTTTGTTTTAAAATATATAAAAGAGGTGAGGCGTTATGGGTAAGGATACGAAGTTTTGCAGGAATTGCGGCAAGGAACTTCCGATTGAATCGACATTTTGTCCGTATTGTATGACAAAGCTGATTGATGTTACAACAGGCGGAGAAATTAAGGTGAAAAAGAAAAAACCGATTATTATTACCGTTGCAGCGGCAATAGTTTTGCTCGTTGTAATTGCGGTGATTATAATTTTGAACAGCACGATTTTTGGCGGCAAATCGGATAATATTACCACACCTGCAACAACTGTTCCGACAACTGCGGTCACGACAACGGCTGAAAATAATACCTCGGATTATTCAAAATATGTCGGAATATGGTGCGATAAGGACAGCGATATTTCAACCGCAACTCAAAACGGCGGCAATATTCTTGAGATAATTTCCGTCAAAGATGATGTTGTGAGATTTACTTTTACAAAGACCTCGTCTGCACCGCAAAACCGAATTGCGAGAATAAGCAATGTTACAACAAAGGTAATTGACGGAATAGGAACTTTTTCGTTTGATGATGACGGCTGGCAGAACAGCGGTACGGGTAAAATCAAGTTTTCCGACGGCGAAATCTATATTGAAAACACGATCACAAATCAAAACAGCGGGTCAATGTGGGATATAGGCGGAAAGTTTTATCTTAAAAAATCCGAAAGTTCAATGCTTAATGTAGAGAGCAATAATTTTTTGAACGCTGATTTTGACGATGTAAAAAATGCTTTTGGCGAAGAAATTTCAGATCCGTTTTTAGCGTCGGATAAGTGGTATATTCATTACTACAGCGGTATGAATGTTATGGTCACCGCCGAAACAAATAAAATTTACAGCATTACGGTTGATTACTCATCAGGCAACCTTGCCAATTCAAACATCGGTTTTGGCGAAATCAACGGCAACAGCACCTATGACGATGTCTATGCTGAACTCGGCGAGCCGATGTACAATAACATAACCCACGGTGATGTTACCTATAAGCGGAAAGACGGATATGTAACTTTCACCTTTGACGATAATATGAACCTCACAAACTTTGTGTACTGCATTGAAGATACGCATTAAAAAATAATAAGTAATAAAAAAATCAGCCTGAGCGTCAAGTAACAATGCTCAGGCTGGTGTGTTATGGTGGCAATAAATAATTGAATTTTCAGAAATATCAGAAATAAAAAACAAGCACTAACCTTTCGATTAGTGCTTATTGAATGGTTGCGGGAGCCGGATTTGAACCGACGACCTTCGGGTTATGAGCCCGACGAGCTACCGAGCTGCTCTATCCCGCGATATACAACTCTGCTGTTTTTTACAGCTTTATTATTATAGCATTATGTAAAGGTTGTGTCAATAGTTTTTTGCATATTTTTTTATTTTATGCTTTGCACGGCTTTTTGACTGAATTTATTTACATTTCAATCTTAGGGCTTTTAGCGGATATGTGTACAATTGTGTGGCGGAACAGATGCAAATAAAAAATTTAAAAATGCCTGTTAAAACAAAATAAAAAAAGTCGTAAAATAATGCTTTTTTTACAGGCTTTAAAATGGATAAAAAACAAGCTGTATGTGCATTGTTACAAAATAACACGGCTTGTGTTGTGCAATATTTGCCTTTAAAGCTGTGCGACTGAGCAACTTGCACTAAAAGATAAAATAATATTTATTCATTTCGCCGTAGCAAAAAGCATTAATTTGTGTTACAATATTTCATTATGATATTTAGCGGAGCAGATATGCCGATATACAGAATAGCTGATTTGAATGTTGAAGTTAATCCAAAATTTAAAATATGCAGGAAACGGCTTGAAAGTTATGCCGTGAAGTCGAATGAATCGGGTAAGACCGACATTGCAATATCGGTTTCGGATGACGAAATCCGTGAGCGCTGCAGACTTTCTGACAACCTCAGCGAACAAGGTGCGGAGGATGTTCTGATACTCTCAAAATTCTGCAACGCCGTGCTTGACGGATTTGACGGATTCTTTTTTCATTCGTCCTGTCTTGAGCTTGACGGCGAGGGCTATGTTTTTTCGGCGGTCAGCGGAACGGGCAAGTCAACCCACACGGCTCTGTGGCGAAGGCATTTTGGCAACAGGGTGACGATGATTAACGATGACAAGCCGGTTATACGAAAATGTGACGGAAGGTTTTATGTTTACGGAACTCCATGGATGGGGAAAGCTAACATAGGAACAAATACAAAAGCACCCGTTAAGGCTGTGTATATTCTTCAGAGAGCAGAAGATAACACGGCAGTCAGGGTGTTGCCGTCACAGGTTATGAAACAGTTGCTTGAGGCAACGGTTATTGATGTTGAGAGGAGCAGAATGGAAAAGCTGCTTGAATTGCTTGATGAGTTCTTTAAGAAAACACCGTTGTTTCTGCTCGGCTGTAATATGGAAGACGGTGCCGTCATCACGGCTTATAATGCCGCAAACGGCAAAGATAAATAGAGTTATCGGATTTTTCGGAGAACGGAGATATATTATGGAATTTGCTCAGGTTGTTTCAGTTGAAAATATGAGAAAGAGCGACGCAAAAACAATTGCGGAGCATACCCCCTCGGCAGAGCTTATGTACAGAGCCGCAAAGGGGATTTTTGAATCGGCAAAATTTGTCGGTAAGGTTGCCGTGGTTTGCGGAAAGGGGAATAACGGCGGCGACGGTTATGCGCTCGCCTGCATTTTGTGCCAAAACGGCTTTACTCCGACAATTTTCAGAGTAGGCGACGGCTTTTCAAAGGACGGTCTTTACTATTATAAAAAAGCAATGTCACTTGGTGCGGAAGAATTACCGATGTCACAGGCGGCGGCTTTCACGGGATTTGACATTGTAGTTGACTGTTTGCTCGGAACAGGCTTTTCGGGTGAATTAAAGGGCGAAATGCTTGATGCCGTTGAGCAGATAAATATGACAAATGCCTATGTTATAAGCGCCGATATAAACAGCGGAATCAACGGCGATACCGGTGTGTGCGGTACGGCGGTAAATTCAGACCTTACCGTTTCAATCGGTTCATTTAAGACAGGAATGTTTTTGAATGACGCACCGTACTATATCGGGTCAATGACGAATTGCGACATAGGAATCAATCTTATTGAAGAAGAGTACAAGCTGATTGATTATTCTCTCCTGCATATGTTTGAGGGCTACGGCTCACTTGTTATGACAACCGAGGAGTTTTTTAAAAAATACGGCTGCGAGCCTTCAAAATGCAATGTTGCACGCTGTGTTGAGGAAATCAGCAAAAAAGAACGCAGAACAGTTGTTGTAAAAACAGACCATTCTGCGGTAATTGCGGATCTTAAATACATTTATTTTTGTGCAGACTATGTAATAAATAACTGACAGTGAGGGTGAAACTATGAAATACAAAAAGGCGTTGTTACCGCCCGAACCGTATTACAGCGGACGGGTTACAAGATACCCCGACAGGAAGGTGCCTTTTGAGGCAGGTCTTCGCTGGCATGTGTCGTATGAAATTACCTATGTAAAAAAAGGAAAGGTAAGGCTTAATAAACTCGACTGCGAAATAATTCTTAACGAGGGCGATGTCTATGTTCTTAACAGTCAGGAGGTCCATTCCTACGAGGACATCGGCGAGGATACTCAAGTTATTATGCTCAATATAATTCCCAAAGCCATTGCACCGTATGTTGATGACCCGCATATTGTACCGAAATTTAAACAGCCCCAAGGCGAAGCGTTGGAATTTATCAGGAAAACAATGAGCACATTATACGGTTATGAGGAATACAAAAGCAAGCTCATCAGTATGAAGGTCAGAGCAGTAATGTACAGCGTTGCGTACTACCTTATCCGCGACTGCATTGATAAGAACATTGAGTATGTTCACGGCTCACAGGCCGATGATTTTGACTGTGCAAAAAGTGCTATCAGATATATGCACGACAACTATAAGCACGAAATAACGCTCAATGAAATCGCCAATTATGTGGGAATGACGCCTGCTCATTTTTCAAAATATTTCAAGGAAAAAACAGAAGAAACCTTTTCAAGGTATCTTCGCAGGGTTCGCCTTGAGCATGCAATTGATGATTTGAGAAATAAAAAAATCACCGTCAGACAGGCGGCGATTGAAAACGGTTTTCCGAATGTTAATTCTCTTATTTTATCCTGTAAGTCCGAATACGGCAGAACCCCTGCGGAACTTAGGAATTACAGTGAGAAGAACTGACGGCGGGAGTGTATATGCCCGAGCGAAAGTCCTTTAAAGTGAAAATTGAAAATTGAAAATTGCGGTCGGCGGTGTGCCGCCGCAATTTATCAAGAAAATAGTTATATAAAGTAATTGCATCAGATGCCCGAATACGGCATTGATGCAATTTTTGCTTTATATGAAAGTAAATGTAAACTTGTAGGGGAGAACCGTGTTATCCCCTGCCGATGTTATACAACCGTCACAACACCCAACTCAACTTGATTATTGATTCTGGGGATAAATGTGGAATTGCTTAAACCTGCGAAAACAATCATTTTTGTGCCGTCAAGGTCAAATTCGCCTTTGTCATATTTCGGAAAAAGTCCCTGATTCGGAGCGATTACTCCGCCGATAAACGGCAATTGAATCTGCCCGCCGTGGGTGTGACCGCAGACAATCAAATCTATGTCGGTCTTCTTTGCGTCCTCGGCAATGTATTCGGGTTGGTGGTGCAGAAGAATTGTGAAATTGTTCTTTGCCTTTTCGGCAAATTCTTCCCACAGCGTTCTTGAAGGAACAGCGTCCTCGGGAGTGTAGAATTCATAATAAGGGTAATCGCTCATTCCGCCTATTAGCACGCTTTTGCCGTTTTTTGTGAATTTTATATATTCATCGTCAAGTAATACAGCGCCTGTTGAGTCAATCTCACTTTTAAAGTCTGTGCCAAATTCGGCGGCATTGTCACGCTCATGGTTGCCAAGACAGCAGTATGTGGGCGCAATATCCGCAAGTTTTTTCAGCACATCCTTCATCTTCGTTGTGTCGGGATCGCCACGGTTGACCATATCTCCGCAAACCGCGATAAAATCGGGATTCTGTTCCTTTACAAGCCCTGCAAGGTCTGCGTTCTTTTCTCCGTATTCCTTGTTGTGCAAATCCGTGATGACAACAAATTTCAGCTTTGCGTCATTCTTTGTGTTGTTTACGCTGTAATTTGTGATTGCAATTGTGTTGTCACAGTAAACGCTCCATATTACGAGAGTCACAAACAGCACAAGTATTATTGCTCCGATAATTATAAAAAACTTTTTCATTCAATTCACCGTTCATATTTAGTATGGTATTATTTTAGGCTCGTTTTGTGCGGTTGTCAACAAATGTGTGTCGAACAAGTCTGATTATTACTGTTCCTTGTGCTTCGGTTGTCGGGATTTTAAATTGATTTAGGAATTGCTTTGTTTGACATTCCTTTTGCACTGTTGTATAATGAATCATAATTGTATTTATATGTTACTCGGGAAATTTACACAAAGTTAAACAGAAGAGGTATGGGTTATGAAGAAGATTAATTTGCGTAAGATGTTTCTGGCTCTCGCAGATGTGTTTATTATCGTTGTCAGCGGTATTCTTGCAAATTACATTCTCTCACTTGTCGGTTACATAGGCACTGTTGCAAGCAAAGGACTGTTGAGTTACATCGTTATCAACCTTGTAATGTGTCTGCTCACGCTTTATATAAGCGGAACATATTCAAAATTGTGGCGATACTTTAACGCAAAGGACTATATTGTGTGCGGAATTGCCGTCTTTTCGGGGTTTACGCTCGGCTTTGTAATCTCGTTGTTTTTGCAGATTCCGCAGAGAAAGATTTTTTGTATAGTATATTTCGCAATAGCCCTTGTCGGAATTCTTGCATTCCGTTTTGTTTTCAGAAGGGCTTTTCTTGACCTTACCGAGGCAGGAAGGGCAGAGGGCGGAGAGCGTACACTTATCGTAGGTGCAGGCAATGCCGGCAGAATGATTATCCGTGAAATTCACAATGCGAATGAGCAGAATGATGTTAATAACCCTTCAAAAAGCATCATTCCAGTATGCTTTGTCGATGATGATTTGAAAAAGCTGAATCAGAAAATCGAAGGAATCCCCGTTGTCGGAACCTGTCCCGAAATTGTTAAAATATGTGCTGAATACCGCATAGACAATATTATAGTTGCACTTCCGTCATGTGAGGAAGAAGAGAAAAGGAAAATTCTTGACTACTGTTCCGCAACAGAGTGCAAAATCAAGATTATACCTTATCTCGGTGAGCTTTTGTTTGACGACGGGCATACACAGCTTATTTCACAGGCAAAGGAAATCAAGATTGAGGATCTTCTCGGCAGAAAACCCATTGAGTTTGACCGAAAGGAGATTCATGACCTTATCAACGGAAAGATTTGTCTTGTTACAGGCGGCGGCGGTTCAATCGGCAGTGAGCTTGTAAGACAGATTGCCAAGAATGACCCTAAACAGATTATCATTGTAGATATTTACGAAAACAACGCATATGATATTCAGCAGGAGCTTGTGCTTGAATACGGTACAAAGCTCAACCTTGTGACGCTTATTTCATCGGTTCGTGATTACGACAAAATGGAGCTTATCTTCAAGACATATCGCCCCGAACTCGTATTCCACGCTGCCGCTCACAAGCATGTTCCGCTTATGGAAACCGTTCCCGAGGAGGCTGTAAAGAACAACATCTTCGGCACATTCAATGTTGCAACCCTTGCAGAAAAGTACAAGGCAAAGAAGTTTGTTATGATTTCAACCGACAAGGCTGTTAATCCGACAAATGTTATGGGCGCAACGAAGCGTGCGTGTGAGATGATTATTCAGTACAAGGCGCAGCACAGCACCGATACCGAATTTGTAACAACAAGATTCGGTAATGTTCTCGGCTCAAACGGCTCGGTTATTCCGCTGTTTCGCCGTCAGATTGAAAACGGTGCGCCCGTTACCGTAACACATCCCGATATTATCAGATATTTTATGACTATTCCCGAGGCTGTTTCGCTTGTTCTTGAGGCAGGTGCAATGGCAAAGGGCGGTGAGATTTTTGTTCTTGATATGGGTGCTCCCGTCAAGATTACAACCCTTGCCGAGAACCTTATCAGAATGTACGGTAAGGTTCCGTACAAAGATGTTCCGATTATTTTCACGGGACTTCGTCCGGGTGAAAAGCTTTTTGAGGAGCTTCTTATGGACGAAGAAGGTCTTAAGTCAACACAGAACAAGAAAATTTTCATAGGAAATCAAATTAAAATAGACGAAACAGATATGCTGTCAAAGCTTGAGGTTCTCAAAAAGACCGCAGAAAACAATGACAGTGAAAAGACAGTTGAACTTTTGGCAGAACTTGTACCTACTTTTTGCCACAAGGTCAATGATTAACCGAAAAGGAGAAATTTTATGTGCGGTATTGTAGGTTATGTAGGACCTAAGGATTGCAGTGAGGTGCTTGTTAATGCTCTCACAAAGCTTGAATACAGAGGCTATGACTCGGCAGGTATTGCGGTTTTTGATAACGGAGAAATCAAGACCGTAAAGACCAAGGGTAAGCTTCAGGACTTAAAGGATAAGCTTGCAGAGGTCGGCACTCCGAAAGGTCATGTCGGCATAGGTCACACCCGTTGGGCAACCCACGGCGAGCCTTCGGATGTAAACTCACATCCACACAGCGGTGCAAGGGTTACAATCGTTCACAACGGTATTATTGAAAACTATATGGAGCTTAAAGACTTCCTCATCTCAAAGGGAAGAACTTTTTTAAGCGACACAGATACAGAGGTTGTTGCTCAGCTCCTCGACTATAAATACAACGGAAATCCTCTTGAAACAATTGACAGTGTAATGGCTGAGCTTAAGGGTTCGTTTGCACTCGGAATTATGTTCAAGGATTTCCCCGACAGAGTTTTTGCGGTTCGCCGTGAAAGTCCACTTATCGTAGGCGTTGCAGAAGGTGAGTGCTTTATTGCGTCCGATGTTCCCGCAATTCTTCAGTACACAAGGGATTATTATCTTCTTGACCATGATGAAATCGTAACACTTTCACCTGACGGCGTTTCGTTCGTTGACGAACACCTTGATCCGATTGAAAAGGAACTTCAGACAGCCGACTGGGATATGGAGGCTGCCGAAAAGGGCGGTTATCCGCACTTTATGATTAAGGAAATCAACGAACAGCCCGAGGCCATCAGAACAACGATTATGCCGAGAATCAAAGAGGGACTTCCGTTTCTTGAGGAATGCGGCATTACAACAGAAACAATCAAGGATTTCAAAAATATCACAATTGTTGCCTGCGGTACTGCCATGCATGCAGGTATGGTCGGCAAGTATGTTATTGAGGATCTCGCAAGAGTTTCCGTAAATGTTGACATTGCGTCCGAGTTCCGTTACAGAAATCCGATTGTAGGCGAGGGCGACCTTGTAATCATCATTTCACAGTCGGGCGAAACAGCCGACAGCCTTGCCGCAATGCGTCTTGCAAAGCAGAAGGGTGCAAAAACTCTTGCAATCGTAAACGCAAAGGGCAGTTCAATTGCCCGTGAGGCAGATATGCTTATCTACACACTTGCAGGTCCCGAAATTTCCGTTCCGTCAACAAAGGCATACATCACACAGCTTTCCGTTATGTATCTCTTTGCCTTTGAGCTTGCTCTTGCAAAGGAAACAATCAGCACAGCCGAGTGTAAGCGACTTGTTTCGGCTCTCACAAAAATGCCCGAGGCAGTTCAGTATGTAATTGACAACTGCGAGGATACCTGCAAGTTCGTTGCTACAAAGCTTGTTGCAACCGACAGCCTGCTTTACATAGGCAGAGGTCTTGACTATGCCCTTTCAATGGAGGGTTCGCTCAAGCTCAAAGAGGTTTCGTACATTCACTCGGAAAGCTATGCCGCAGGCGAGTTGAAGCACGGCACAATTTCGCTTATTGATGAGGATGTTCCCGTTATCGCCGTTGCAACTCAGACAGACATTATTCCCAAGACAATCAGCAATGTTGTTGAGGTTAAGTCAAGAGGTGCAAAGGTTATTCTTGTCTGCACAGACGCCTGTGCAAGAGAACTCAAGGACGGTGTTGCGGATTATGTTATCGAAATTCCGCATACAGACGAGCTTCTTATGCCGATTACAGCGGTAGTTCCGCTCCAGATTCTTGCTTACTACACATCAATCAACAGAGGTATTGATCCCGATAAGCCAAAGAACCTTGCAAAATCCGTTACCGTGGAATAGGATGTGATTTCGTTCGGGAAGAGAGTCCGCAAAATGCGAGGGCTGAGTTGCCCGAACAGCAGTCTTGTTTTTAATTGAAAATTGAAAATTGCGGTCGGCGTTGTGCCGCCGCAGTTCTTTTGAGATTATAGTTAGATAAAAAAATTGCATTGATGCCCGATACGGCATTGATGCAATTTTTGTTTATGCCAAAATTATAAGTACGGGCGGATATTATCCGCCCGTACAGGTCGTTTTGGTTTTGCAACCAAAACAAATGGCGAACACGGCTCGCCACTACATTGGATTGTACAAACGGTTGCAATGTTACGCTCGGGCATAATATGCTTTTTAACATTACAAACTATCTACACGAATTGGGGGCGGCGGCTCGCCGCTACATTGAATTGTATAAACGGTATCACAAGATAATCACAAGGTTTTTAGCTGTCAGACCTTGTATTTTTTTGACAGATTATGTATAATAAATTAGATATACATTCTGAAAAGCAGTATTATTGAATCTAATTTTAGTTTCGGGGGAATATACGGATATGATGAAAACTGTTTTAAAGCGAGTTGTAACACTCGCCGTTTGTGCCGTAACTGTGTTGTGCGGTGTTTTTGCGTGTGCAGGTGCAACAAATGATTACGAAATTCCGCAGATTGACGATATGACGCTTTCAATGCCTGAAGGTATGAGTGCCATTACAAGGGACAGTAAAAGTACTGATAAATATTTTTCGGTTTTTGGCATTGATTACGAAACCACTATGAAAAGTTTTGAAAACGGAAACATATACTTACAGGGTATGGACAGTATGTCATCGGTTATTTTGACAGTGACTATGGCTAAAAATGAAAACAGCGAAAATGTTGCCAATTATGCCCAGCTTTCTTCAAGCGAACTTACCAACATTCGTAACAACTTTTTAAATTCCGAAGAATACAAAAGCTGTACTCCCGATCAGCAGGAAAAGGTTGTATGGCTTGTGTTTGACGCAACTGCTCAGAGCAGTGACGGCAATGTTAAAACCTTTGTGGCAAACACTGTTTATGACGGTATGAACATCAACATCACAATGCAGAGAACAGAGGGCGATGTTACAGCCGTTGATTATGATACATTTTCAAAAATTGTGTCGTCTGTAAAGTTCAGCGACCTGCCATTTTCAAAGGGAATTATTCCATATATAATTATCGGCGGCGGCGCTCTCATTGTTATTCTGATTATTCTTATCATTATCTTTGCTATCAGAATCAGAAAGCATAAAAAGGCAAAGAAAAATAACGCTATTCTTGAAGAGCTTGCGTCAAAGTATAAGCTTGGTGACAAGGACGGCGATTATGACATTGACAACTTTGACGATGAACCAAAACCCGAAAAGCGTTCAAAGAAAAAGCAGAGATATGCCAAAGAGGTTGAAGAAGAGCCTGCTCCCGAGGGCAGAAGATATGCTCCCGAAGTGATTGCAGATTATGACGAGCCTGACGATTCGGACTACGATAACTCAACTTCCGACAACGGCTATGCAAGCGACAGTGAAATTGACGAGATAATCAACTCAGCAAGAGCTTATAAAAATGAGCTTGAGCGTGAGGCTTATAAAAACAATTACGGTTACGAGGAAAACAGCACGGAGGACGAAAAAAAAAAGGAGCCTACCGCAGCAGACACCTCAAAGACTGAACCCGAAAAAAATGATGAAATCGAAAAAGATAACGCAGAAACACCTGAAGAATACGAGGACATAAGTTCTTCGTCAGGTCCGACACTCGTTATCCCCGAGCCTGAACACGACCTTTTTGAAACAAGCGAACCCGATGACATTGACCGTGAGGACAATGCCGATGTTGAAGAAACAGAAGAAGTTCCCGAAAAGAAGCATCCGCTTGAGAAAAAAGTTGACGAGTACGCAAACCTCATTTTTGGAAGCGATGACCCCGAAGAGGAAACCGAAGAAGAGGTTGACGACGAAGAACTCGTAAGGTCAAAGGCGAAGAAAAACAAGTTTGACAGCGGTTACGACTTCTTTGAAGAAGCTCCCAAAAAGTCAATGGGAGTTATCAAAAGTTCTGACCTCAGAGATGCCGAAGACTTTGATGTTATCGGCGAGGTTGAAAAGAAAGCTGAAACCGTTAAGCAAAAAGCTCTTGAAGAGGAGCAGAATAAAGAAAATGAAGGCGAACCGACCAATAAAAAGTCAGCAGGCGAAGTTCTTGCCAATGTAGGTGAAAATGTCGGAAATGCTCTCAAAGGATTTGCAGGCGGAGTTAAGAATTTTGGCGTTCATTGCGGATACTTCTGCAAGAATGTTTCAAGAATGATAAAGCGTAAGCGTGCAATTGCCAAACGCAAAAAGGCAGAGGAAGAGAGAAGAGAGAGAGAAAGACAGAAAGCGGAGCGTGCAAGATTGCGTGCCGAAAGAGGTGAAAGTGACGGACTTGTTCAGGTTCACAGCAGAACCGACCGCCGTCCACAGCAAAACCGCCGTCCCGCAAATAGAAACAAGAGAAGATAAATCTTTTCTTAACGGAGGAAAACACAATGGAAATGCTAATTAAAAACGCAGTGGTTGTTTCCCCTGCCGACAATCTTAATGAAAAAACAGATATTCTCATCAAAGACGGTGTGATTGCCAAAATCGGCAGCGGTATCACATCAAACGGTGAGATTATTGACGCAGACGGTCTTTGTGCCGTTCCGGGTTTTGTTGATATGCATGTGCATCTTCGTGACCCCGGTCAAACTCACAAAGAGGATATTATCACAGGCTGTAAGGCGGCTGCCGCAGGCGGTGTTACAAGCCTGCTTGCAATGCCAAACACCAACCCCACAACCGACAGTCCCGAGGTTGTAAGGTATATTCTCGACAAGGCTAAGGGTGCAGACAGCCGTGTTTATGTTGCGGCAAGCGTTACAAAGGGACTCAAAAGCGAAGCACCCACAGACATTGAAGCCGTGAAGAACGCAGGTGCAATCGCACTTACCGATGACGGCAGACCTGTCGAAAACACCAAGTATTTGAGCGATGCAATGAAAAAAGCTCCAAAGCTCGGTATGACAATTGTCGCACATTGCGAAGATTTGTTCCTTGCCGATGGCGGTAAAATCAACGAGGGCGAAGTTTCCGAAAAACTCGGTGTAAAGGGAATCCCTGCAGGTGCTGAGGACTGCGGAACTGCAAGAGAAATTGCACTTGCCGCCGCTCTTGACGAGCCTGTTCATATCTGCCATGTCAGCACCAAAACAAGCGTTGCGCTTATCCGTGATGCCAAAAGGAGAGGTGTTAAGGTGACCGCCGAAACCGCTCCGCATTATGTTTCGCTCACGGACAGGGAGCTTTTAAGAGGTGATGCTGATTACAGAATGAATCCGCCTCTCAGAACTCAGGCTGATGTTGACGAGATTATCAACGGACTTTGTGACGGCACACTTGATGCCATTGCAACCGACCACGCACCGCATACACCCGAGGAAAAGGCTGATTTTGTAAAAGCCCCCAACGGTTCAATCGGTATGGAAACCTCGTTTGCGGTCTGCAACACATACCTTGTTAAGACAGGAAAAATGACGCTTTCACAGCTTGTTGAGAAGATGAGTGTCAATCCTGCAAGGATTTTAAAAATCAACGCAGGCACACTTTCAGTCGGTGCAAATGCCGATGTTGTTCTTATAAATCCCGATGAAGAATGGACAGTTGATGTCGATAAACTTCACGGCAAAAGCAAAAACACCCCGTTCAAGGGCAGAACCCTCACAGGTAAAGTCAAAAAGACAATCCTCGGCGGTAAGGTAGTTTTTGAGGATTAAGCTAATAAAACCCGTAGGGGCGGATATTATCCGCCCGCAAGTAATAGTGCGAAATTGTTGTTAAAACAAATTCTATAAATGAAACAAAGATAATGATATACTGTAGCGGCGAACCGTGTTCGCCAATCGGTTAAAATGGCGGTCAATGACTGTCGGTAAATAAACAGAAAATTTATTTAACATAAAGGAGTTAAATTATGGCACAGAAAGGCGACCTCCTGTCGGTAAGACAGGACATCAGAGTAGTAGATGCAACAATCCGTGACGGCGGTCTTTGCAACGATTTTAGATTTGACGACAAATTTATCAAGGATCTTTACAATGCAAATGTTAAAGCCGGCGTTGATTATATGGAATTCGGCTACAAGGCATCAAAGGAAATCTTTAACGAAGAGGATTTCGGCAAGTGGAAATTCTGTAACGATGCAGATATCAGGAAAATTGTAGGCGACAACAAGACTTCTCTTAAAATCGCTGTTATGGCTGATGTCGGCAGAACAGATTTTAAGAAGGATATTATCGCAAAGAAGGACAGCCCGATTGACCTCATCAGAATTGCAACATACATCAACGCAATTCCTGCGGCTGTTGAAATGATTGAGGACGCTGCAAAGAAGGGCTACGAAACAACAATCAATATTATGGCTGTTTCAAAGGCAAGAACCGAGGATATTACAGCGGCTCTTGAAACTCTCGGCAAAACTCCCGTAAACGCTTTCTACATTGTTGACAGCTACGGCGCACTCTATCCCGAGGAGTCAAGACGACTTGCAGACCTTTACTGCTCAATTGCCGACAAGTACGGCAAGTCGGTCGGTATCCACGCTCACAACAACCAGCAGCTTGCTTTTGCCAACACAATCGAGGCTATGACTCAGGGCGTAAGCTACCTTGACGCAACCGTTGACGGCATGGGCAGAGGCGCAGGCAACTGTGCGCTTGAGCTTCTCCTCGGTTTCCTCAAAAACCCGAAGTATCAGGTTGCACCTATCCTCAGAATTATCGAAGAGTATACCCACAAGTTTAAGGCTGAGGGCGTTAAGTGGGGCTACGATATTCCGTATCTCCTCACAGGTCAGTACAACACGCACCCCCGTCCGGCAATTCAGTTCGTAAAAGAGGACAGACAGGATTACTACAAGTTCTCAAACGAACTTTATGATATTATCAACAGCTAAAAATAATTCGTAGGGGCGAACACGGTTCGCCACTACAAGTGAATACGCAACATTGATAATATCAAATAATTTTTCACAAACATAAATTCACATCAAGCGGGCGGATGATATCCGCCCCTACAAGCGAACAACAGCATTGTAAAAAAGATATTGCAGTCGGGATATGAATTGTTTGCCCGACCATAGAAAGAATAACAAAAAATGAGGAGAATCACTATGGCATTTGACAGACTTATCGAAAACATTGTAAAAATGCAGAATCCTACGGTTGCAGGTCTTGACCCAAAGCTTGACTATGTTCCCGAATCAATCAAAACAAAATGCTTTGAAAAGTACGGCAAGACGCTTGAGGGTGCGGCTGCTGCACTTTTTGAGTTCAACAAGGCGCTTATTGACGCGCTTTATGATATTGTTCCTGCCGTAAAGCCACAGGCTGCATATTATGAAATGTACGGATGGCAGGGCGTTAAGGCTCTTTGCGACACAATCGCTTATGCAAAGTCAAAGGGTATGTTCGTTATCACAGACGGCAAGCGTAACGATATCGGCACAACTATGGAGGCATATGCTACGGCACATCTCGGTCATACAGATGTTGCAGGCGAAAGTATTGACGCATTCGGTGCAGACGCACTCACGGTAAACGGTTACCTCGGAACAGACGGTATCAAGCCGCTTGCAAAAATTTGCGATTCGGACGACAAGGGCATTTTTGTTCTTGTAAAAACTTCAAACCCAAGCTCGGGCGAACTTCAGGATATGAAGCTTGAAACAAACGAGAGCGTTTATGAGCATATGGGCAAGATGTGCGAAGGCTGGGGCGAAGACCTTATGGGTAAGCACGGCTATTCGGCAGTAGGTGCTGTTGTGGGTGCAACATATCCCGAACAGCTCGGTGAAATGAGAGCAAAACTTCCGCACACATTCTTCCTTGTTCCCGGTTACGGTGCTCAGGGCGGCGGTGCCGATGATGTTAAAAACGCATTTGATGAAAACGGTCTTGGCGCAATCATCAACTCAAGCCGCGGCATTATGTGTGCTTGGAAAAAGCAGGGACTTACAGAAGAAGATTTTGCCGTTGCCGCTCGCAAAGAAGCAGAGCGTATGAGAGATGAAATCGTTGGCTGCATCGGCAAAATTAAGCTTGGCTGATTCATTTGCACAACAGAATCACGAAATTTTTCGCTTTTTATACTTTATCGCTTTGAATTTATTGACTTTAGCGTGCTAAAAGCGTATAATTTAAATGTATTTATTTTTACAACTATATTTTTAAATTTTCTTTAAAAAGGGAGATATCAGAAATGGCAAGAGTATATAATTTTTCGGCAGGTCCTTCAATGCTGCCTGAGTCTGTGCTTAAAAAAGCTGCGGCAGAAATGCTCGATTATGAGGGTAGCGGTCAGAGCGTTATGGAAATGTCACACCGTTCAAAAATTTACGGTACAATTATTGAGGGTGCCGAGGCTCTTCTCAGGGAGGTTATGAACATTCCCGACAACTACAAGGTTCTTTTCCTTCAGGGCGGTGCGTCAACACAGTTTGCGGCTATCCCTATGAACCTTATGACAAAGAGCGGCAAGGCTGATTATGTTATCACAGGTCAGTGGGCTAAAAAGGCTCATGCAGAGGCTGCCCGTTACGGTCAGGCTAATGTTGTTGCTTCATCGGCTGACAAGACTTTCACATACATTCCAAAGCTCGATCCTTCAACATTCACAAAGGACGCTGACTATTTCTACATCTGTATGAACAACACTATCTACGGCACTGTTTATCACGAGCTTCCCGACACAGGTGATGTTCCGCTCGTTGCAGATATTTCTTCCTGTATTCTTTCAAGACCGATTGATGTTTCAAAGTTCGGCGTTCTCTATGCAGGCGCACAGAAGAACATGGCTCCGGCAGGTCTTACGGTTGTTATCGTTCGTGAGGATCTTATCGGCAACGCTATGGATATCACTCCTACAATGCTTAACTGGAAAACTCACGCTGACAACGGTTCAATGTTCAACACACCGCCTTGCTACACAATTTACATTGCAAAGCTTGTTCTTGAGTGGATTAAGAACGAGGTTGGCGGTCTTGATAAGATGTATGAAATCAACAAGAAGAAGGCTGACCTTCTCTACGGTTTCCTCGATTCTTCAGAGCTTTTCAAGGGTACTGTTGTTCCCGAGGATCGTTCGCTTATGAATGTTCCGTTCGTTACAGGTGATGCTGACCTTGACGCTAAGTTTGTTAAAGAGGCTACTGAAAACGGTCTTGTTAATATCAAGGGTCATCGCACAGTCGGCGGTATGAGAGCTTCAATCTACAACGCTATGCCTTATGAGGGCGTTGAAAAACTCGTTGAGTTTATGAAGAAGTTCGAGGCTGAAAACAAGTAATTATTGAATATTATGATATGACGGGCGAACGCTGTTCGCCTGTTATTGTAAAGTCTTAAAATAAAAAATTAAAAAGGATTGATTTTGATGTATAACATTCTTACATTAAACAAAATCGCCGCTATCGGCACAAGCCGTCTTGGCGATAACTATAAATACGGTGACGATGTTCAGAACCCTGACGCAGTTCTTGTAAGAAGTGCCGCAATGCACGATATGGAATTTGCCGACAACCTTCTTGCAATTGCAAGAGCAGGCGCAGGCACAAACAACATTCCGAAGGATAAGTGCAGTGAGCAGGGCATTGTTGTTTTCAATACTCCGGGTGCTAACGCAAACGCTGTTAAGGAGCTTGTTATCGCAGGACTTCTTCTTTCAAACCGTAAGATTATTGAGGGTTATGAATGGGCAAAGACTCTCAAGGGCAACGGTGCAGCTGTTGGTAAGATGGTTGAAAAGGGCAAAAGTCAGTTCGTAGGTCCTGAAATCAAGGGCAAGACACTCGGCGTTATCGGTCTTGGAGCAATCGGTATTCTTGTTGCAAATGCCGCTGTTGCTCTCGGTATGAATGTAATCGGCTTTGACCCGTTTATGTCTGTAGGCAACGCTCTCAAGCTTGCTCCTACAGTTAAGCTCCAAAAGAGCGCAGAAGATGTTATGGTAAATTGTGACTACCTCACAATCCATGTTCCGCTTACTGATGACACAAGAGATATGGTTGATGCCGATATGATTGCCAAGATGAAAGACGGTGTTCGTATTCTCAACTTCAGCCGTGACGGTCTTGTTAATTCAACAGCTGTTCTTGAGGCTGTTAAGAGCGGCAAGGTTGCCAAGTATGTTACAGACTTCGGAACAGACGATATCCTCGGTGAAGAGAATATTATCTGCCTCCCGCACCTCGGTGCATCAACTCCCGAAAGTGAAGAAAATTGTGCTGTTATGGCTTGTGATCAGGTTAAGGAGTACCTCGAGAACGGTAACATCATCAACTCCGTAAACTATCCTGCAATTTCACTTGCAAGAACAAATGCTGACGACACCCGTTTCTGCGTTGCTCACAAGAATGTTCCAGAGCTTCTCAAGAAGGTTCTCACACAGATCAGCGGCAATGTTGAAAATATGCTTTCAAAGAGCCGTGGCGACTACGCTTACACAATTATTGATGTTGCAGGCGCCGGTGCAGATGACCTTGCAAAAATCGCAGCAGTTGACGGCGTAATCAGAGTTCGTGCAATCTGATTTCGATTTTAATTGAGCTTTAATGTTGTAAAAAATTATCCGAGCATTGTTTTGATGCTCGGATTTTTTGCGTTTATTTGTACAAATGGTTACAATGCTACACTCGGGCATGATATGGTATGCATTGCGGTAACTATGTATATAAATATGGTGCGAGGCACTCGCTATGCATAGGGCAATATTAGCACAAAGTTAATCTCGGGAGTCGTAACTTTGGTTATATTAAACTGTCTACACGAACAGGGTGCGAGGCACTCGCTATGCATAGGGCAATAT